>JACFNW010000066.1:6692-8864 GCA_019454665.1 Fimbriimonadaceae bacterium
TCGTCCCAAGTGCCATCGGGCAAGATGTCCACCCGCGCCCCAAGGAGGTCGTCCAGCATCAGATTGCCCCCTTTCGAGACCAAGCGCGTCCCCGAGGGCGCTCCGACCGGACCATCGTAGGGCACGTCCATGGTCACGGCGCGCAGCCGCAATCCGTGCATCGAACAAGCCGCCGCGAGTTGGCGCACGAAGTTGCTTTGCGAGGAGCCGCACGTGATCACGGTGTCGGCTCCCTGCCGCAACACGTCGGCCAGCAGGTACTCGATCTTGCGGCCCTTGTTGCCGCCGCCGGCGAATCCGGTCAGGTCGTCCCGCTTGATCCACAGGTCGAGTCCGAGTTCCCTGCCCATGCGCTGTAGTGGGTGGACGGGCGTCGGGGCGCAGATCAAGGGCACTTTGGGCAGCACGCCCGAGGGGATACCCGAGATTTGCCCGGTTCGATGTGCCAGCCGGTGGTTCGACGGGATTCCGTGGGACCTCGCGAACCTACCGAAAGGGCTTGAACCCCACTGTGCGATGAAAGGAGTGAGCCTCTCCGCATCGGAGGTGGACAACAATGATCGAGACCGTCACAAGAACTCAGGTGGAATACCCGCCGCGAGGCCCAACGGTGACCAATCTGGCCATCGGGTGCAACTGCGGCGTTTGCCCGGCCTGTTCGGCCCGGGGCGCACGCTTGTTCGAAGCGGTGTCCAAATCGCGTGCCGCCGACTCCACGACGGCGACGCCTCGGCAAGCCGAACCGCCAGAGGCGCGTTACGACCCCATTGCCCGACGACTGACCGTTCCCGGACGCGCGCCCGTCGTTTTGGACTCCTACGCCTCGGACCCCGTACGCAGCCAGGAAGTCGCGCGCGAAGTGAAGATCGCCGCGCTCGCCTACCCGAACCCGTCGCCCGACGATCGGCAGGCAGTGGCCGACGCCGAGAAAATGGCGCGTTTGGCGAGGATCGCCATGGCCAAGCAAGACCACATCCGGCAGGCCTTTCAGCCGCAAGCCGAGCCCGAGCCGGCCCTGGACGCGTTCCTTTGAGCTAGGACTTGCCCGCGAGGAAGCCGCGCACGAAGCCGATGCACTGGGCGACGTCGGGGAGTGAAGCGTCCCAGTTGTGCTCGTATTCGACGCTCAGGCTCCCCGTGAAGCCGATGGCCTGCAGTTCGGCGAGCACGGCGGCGATTTCGGAAACGCCCGTGCCGTAGGGCACATCGTGCCCGCCGCGTGTGAACTCGTGCAGGTCCTTGAGGTGGCTGCTGACCACCCTGCCCTTCAACGTCTTCAAAGCGTCCACAGGCTTGATGCCCGAGCGCACCCAGTGCCCCGTATCGGCGCACGCCCCGATGCGAACGTCTCTGTCCTTGACCAGCTCGTACACATACGCCGGGTCCCAAACCTTGTAGCTCGCGTCGTTCGGGCGGCGCGGGTGGTTGTGGTAGCCGACCTTGAGGTCGAACTCCTTGACCATGGCCTCCGCCGTCGCAATCGCTTCGGTGGATTCGGTGTTGATGATCTGGATGCCCAACGACTTGGCCCAGGCGAACAGCTTGCGCGCCTCGGCGGGATCTTGGCTGATGCCCGTCACACCGAACGCGATCGCGCGCACTTTGTGCTTCTCCAGATGCTCGGCCAGACGCTTCGTCGCGGCGTCGCCCATCTCGGGGCCGACCTTGACGTCTTCGCCGGCGACCATGGTCTGACCGGGGTAGAGCTCGATGAACGAGGCACCCGCTTGCGCGGTTTTCTCGATGGCCTCGAACGTCGAAAACCGGTTGAAGGTCCAAGCTTGGACGGTGATGTTGAATCCTCCAGCGGAGGCCAGAAGGGTGGCGGCAGCGATGACGGTCATTTCAATCTCTCGGCGTCGGAAGTGCGTTCCCAGGTGAACCCGCGATGCCCGAAGTGGCCGTTGCGCGCGGTGGGAAGATATTTGACTTTTTCAGGGTTGCGAAGCGACAGGTGCTCGATGATGCCTTTCGGCGAAAGATCGAACGCGTCGCGCACCTTCTTCTCGATTTTCTCGGGATCTTCGCGCTCGGTGCCGAACGTCTCCACGGCGACGGCCACGGGTTGGGCGACTCCGATGGCGTACGCGAGCGTGATCTGCGCCTTGTCGGCAAGCCCGGCGGCGACGATGCACTTGGCCACGTGGCGAGCCATGTAGGCCGCCGAACGGT
>JACFNW010000067.1 GCA_019454665.1 Fimbriimonadaceae bacterium
GCCTCACGCCAACGTCAAGTGCGCCGAATGCCACATCGGGTCGGGCGCGGATTGGTACGTCAAGTCCAAGATTTCAGGCTCGTACCAGGTCTATTCGGTGCTGTTCAACAAGTTCAACCGTCCCATCGAAACGCCGGTCCACAACCTGCGCCCCGCCAAGGAAACGTGCGAGCACTGCCACTGGCCGAGCCACTTCTACAGCCAGAAGCTGCTCGACAAGACGTACTACCTCTCCGACGAGGACAACTCCGAGGGGCAGTTCAGCATGCTGATGAAGATCGGCGGCACGGAGCAAGGCGCCTCCGAGGGCATCCACGCCCACATGTACATTGACAACGAAATCAGCTACATCGCGACGGACCGCCAGCGGCAGATCATCCCCTACGTCGAATCGAAAGACAAGAACGGCAAGGTGACGATCTATCGCAACACGGACCTGATGCCTCCGACAGAAGCGGAACTCAAGAAGGGCGAGCGCCGCATCGTGGACTGCATTGACTGCCACAACCGTCCCTCGCACCAGTACCGTCCACCCGAGACCACGATCAACAAGGCCCTCGCCAACGGCTCGATCCCGACCAAGCTGCCCGAAATCAAGATGGTGGCCGCCCAGGCCTTGGAGAAGGAATACAAGACGGAAGGCGAGGCGCTCCAGGCCATCCAAGCGGACGTGGACAAGTACTACCGCGAGAACTACGCCGACCGCTACGAGGGCATGAAGGGCGACATCCAGAAGGCGATCGCCTCGATCCAAAACATCTTCCGCACCAACTACTTCCCCGAAATGAAGGTGAGCTGGAAGGGTTATCCCGACAACCTCAACCACCTGCACTCGCGGGGTTGCTTCCGTTGCCACACGGGCAAGCACGTGAGCGATGACGGCAAGGTGATCGGCAACGACTGCCAGACCTGCCACACGATCCTTTCGCAGAAGCCCCCCGGACTGGAGCGCGAGACCGACGTCAAGGGTCTGGTGTTCAAGCACCCGATCGACATCGGGGACGCGTGGAAGGAAGGCCTGTGCATGGACTGCCACGGCCCGCCCGCCAAGGAAGAGTGAGGGCTAACGTACGAGGCTGCTCGTCAAACGATGCTCGCTGCTTGCAACATCCTTGACCACGAAGACGCGCTCCATCCCTGAAGCCGCGATGATCTGGATCCCCGGTGACCTCTCTCGTCCGGTTGCCAGATCGGGACTAGTTTCCCGGTTCGCTGACTCGCCAGGATGTACGAGCAAATTGCGATAGAAACGGGGCGACTGCCCATCGGCAAGGTCCTCGGATGCAATACGCGATCCGATGAACGAGTACAACCGCGCCTTGTGACCAGAATGCTCTGACTTACCGATTGCCCAGATTCGGTCCGCTCCTGCATACAGAGCATTGGCGTCCTGCGTGATTCGCCAACCCTGCCACTCCTTCCCTGCTGCGGAACTCGACAATCGCAGCGCACGTTCTTCAAGCGTCATCCCCGTGCCGTCTGGAGTTCACGTCGAACAGCATCCGCCTTCCGCTCACGAACCGAAGATTCAGCTTGGACTCTCGCGCGATGCTCAACTTCCGCGAATCTCGCTTGTACTGGTCCAAGGTCATGACCTCTGGCGCCCACCTCGCATCCACCACCACAAATCGAACAACCCCTTCTGGTTCTGAAGTGAAGCCTATCCGGTCGCTCAGTCGAAAGAACCCAATCGAACAAGACGCGCCCGCGCGGCGCATCTCCACCGCATCCTCGTCGAACGAACCCACCAGGCGCTTGCCGTCCTCGGTGAGGTACTGGCCAGGCGGATTGAACTCTTTGCCTAGACTCTGATCGCCAGTCATCGAGAGAACCACTCCGAGGATCAGAGACACCATCAGCCCTCCTTCTCATCGGGTAGTTGCAGTTCAACGCTCGACTACTGTATGTCGACAGGCAGCGATGCACCCGTAAAACCAGAAGGAGTGCCCCTGCCAACCAGAGCCACACCAAAGGGTGTTGCATTCGCGGCACTGTTCGCCAAGACAGCTCGGTACACTAAGTCGCACCCGTAGACTAATTGATTAGCGGATGAGACCGCGATGCCAAACGTCGCGACGGTTGCTTCGGGCGGCGGATTCAGTCGGTTCTCGTGCCAAAGGTACATGCGAAACCGATAGTCGCTAGGGTTGTTGGCTGGGACTTCGCAACAGTACAACGTCCCATAGACTTCGTACTCGCCGGTGACGACTCCATGGGCCATGTCCCAAGCCAGATTGGGCTCCCAAGGATACAGAGTCTCTGGCGCGTCGCTAACGATGAGGGCACGGTGATTGCGTGCTCTGGACGAGTCTACTCTGAACAGAGCATAATCTTGGCACCAAAGCCCAGAGTTCACGATGTGGTCGTACGGGTTGCCTCCCACGACGTATCAGGTCCTAAGTTCAAGACGTGCTGAACGTTCCACCGTTTGGCTGCTTTTTTCGGGGCGGAGTGCTCCAGGTAACCTTCGGGCATGCTCGACCCGCGCGTCACCGGCCTCGCCAACCTCATCTGCGACCACTCGATCAAGCTCGGCACCGAAGACCGCGTGCTCGTCCACGCGTTCGACATCCCCGCCGAGGCCGTCGCGGAAGTCGTGCGGGCCGTCCAGGCCAGGGGCAGCGCCGTGCAGGTGCGGCTGGAAAGCAACCTGATCAAGCGGCAGATCCTTCACGGATTGACCGACGCCACCGTGGACCTGATCGCCTCGACCGAGCTGGCCGAGATGAAAGAGATGACGGCCTACATCGCCCTGCGCGGCGGCGACAACTACTCCATGAACGCCGACGTCCCCACGGAGAACATGGCCCTGTGGCAGCGCAAGTACGGCAAGCCCGTGGTGCTGGAAACGCGCGTTCCGAACACCAAGTGGGTCGTCATGCGTTGGCCCAGCCACGGCATGGCGCAGCAGGCCTCGATGAGCACGCCCGCGTTCGAGGACTTCTACTTCAAGGTGTGCGTCGCCGACTACCCCCGCATGCAGGAAGCGTGCCAGCCGCTCAAGGACCTGATGGACGCCACCGACCGCGTGCGGCTGGTTGGCCCTGGGACCGACCTCTCGTTTTCGATCAAGGGCATCGGCTGCGTGCCGTGCTGCGGCGAGGCCAACATCCCCGACGGCGAGTGCTTCTCCTGCCCCGTCCGCGACTCGGTGAACGGCGTCGTCCAATACAACACGGTGTCGCTCTACCAAGGGACGGAGTTCAAGGACATCCGCTTCGTGGTGAAGGATGGGCGCATCGTCGAGGCCGAAGCGGGCGCGAACACGGCCAAACTCAACGAGATTCTGGACACCGACGAGGGCGCGCGCTACTTCGGCGAGTGGTCGCTCGGCTTCAACCCGCACGTGCTGCACCCCATGAAGGACACGCTGTTCGACGAGAAGATCGCGGGGTCGTTCCACCTGACCCCCGGCAACGCCTACACCGGCCCCGGCGGCAACGGTAACAAGTCGGCCATCCACTGGGACATCGTGCTGATCCAGCGCCCCGAGTATGGCGGCGGCGAGATCTGGTTCGACGAGCGGCTCATCCGCAAGGACGGGCTGTTCGTGATCCCGGAACTCGCGGGCCTGAACCCCGACCGGCTGGGCTGAGCGGTCGTACTCGGCGGTGGCCAGCGACCCAGCCGGTCGGCGGGCCGCCCGCCCCTCGACGCGGGCGGGTAAAACTCCAGGCGTGAGTCTCCCCTACGGACGCGCGTTCAACTTCTCCGCTGGACCCAGTTGCCTGCCCATCGAAGTGCTCGAAGAGGCCAAGGAGCAGCTGCTCAACTACAAAGGCACGGGCGTCAGCGTGATGGAGATGAGCCACCGCTCCAAGCCCTACGAGCAGATCATCGGCGAAGCCGAGCAAGACCTGCGCACGCTGCTCGGGGTCCCGGACGGCTACAAGGTGCTGTTCTTGCAGGGCGGCGCGAGCCTCCAGTTCTCGATGATCCCCATGAGCTTCCTGCCCGAAGGGGCGTCCGCCGACTACATCGTGACCGGCAGTTGGGGCAAAAAGGCCGTCGAAGCCGCCAAGATGGTCGGCTCGGTCAACGTGGTGTACGACGCCAAGGCCACCAACTACGACCGCACGCCCAAACTGGCCGAGGTCGCGGCGACGCCCGGCGCTGCCTACATCCACTTCACCAGCAACGAGACCATCCAGGGCGTGGATTTCTTCGAGGACCCCTCGACCCCTGGCGATTGGGTGTGCGACATGTCGTCCGACATCCTCTCGCGCCCCGTGGACGTCTCGCGGTACGCGATGATCTACGCCGGAGCACAGAAGAACATGGGTCCGGCGGGTGCGGTGGCCGTCATCGTCTCGGATGCGTTCCTCGACAAGGCCCCGGCGAGCACTCACCCCATGCTCGACTACCGCTTGCAGGCCGAGAACGGCTCGATGTACAACACACCGCCCTGCTGGACGGTCTACATCTGCGGCCTGGTCTACAAGTGGCTGCTCAAGACGGGCGGGCTGGAAGCGCGCGCCGAGATCAACCGCCGCAAGGCCCAGGTGATCTACGACGCGATTGACGGCTCGGGCGGCTTCTACAAGGGCCACGCCCAACCCGCCAACCGCTCGTGGATGAACCTCACGTTCACCCTGCCCGACGACGACATCACGGCCAAGTTCATCGCCGAAGCCAAGGCGAACGGTTTGGCCGAACTCAAGGGCCACCGCTCGGTGGGCGGATGCCGCGCCAGCGTGTACAACGCGTTCCCCGAGGAAGGTTGCCGCGTGCTGGCCGACTTCATGACCGACTTTGCGCGACGCGCCTGAACCGATGATTCAGCCCGCCCGAGACGACTACCTGGCCCGGACGGGCGGGACTCGGCCCATGCCGGTCGTGCGCGAACGCTCGGCCGACCTCGAAACGCCGCTCAGCGCCTATTGGAAGCTCTCGCAGGACGAGACGTACAGCTTCCTGCTCGAAAGCGTGACGGGCGGCGAGCAACTCGCCCGCTATTCGATCCTGGGTTCGCGGCCGCGGCGCGTGCTCAAAACCCGCGACCGCCAAGGGCGCTGGATCGAGCGGGATGGTACGGAGACCCGGTTTGCATTGGAAGGCGACCCGCTCCACGAGATCGAACGCGAACTCGACATGCCCCGTCCCGTGGACGTTCCAGGGTTGCCCTCGTTCGTGGGCGGCGCGATCGGCATGTTGGGCTACGACCTGGTGCGGTTCATCGAGCGGTTGCCCGACGCGCCGCCCGACGACGTGGGCTTCGACGACGTCGCCATGATGTTCGTGGACACCGTCGTCGTGTTCGACCATGCGCGTAGCAGGCTGAAGGTCATCGTGCTGGCCGACGGTTCGGCGGAGGACTACGACCGGGCGTGCGCCGAGATCGAACGCGTGATGGACGTGCTGAACGGCCCCCTGCCGCCGCTTCCCTGCGGTTCGCACGACCCCGTCGAACCGGTCTCGAACACGACGCGCGACGCGTTCGAGGATCGCGTTCGCCGCGTGGTCGAGTACACGGCTGCCGGCGATTGCATCCAAGTCGTGGTCTCGCAGCGGTTCTCGCGGCCCATCGAGGCGCACCCGGTAACCGTGTACCGAGCGCTGCGCTCGCTCAACCCTTCGCCGTACATGTTCTTGGTGCGCTTCGGCGACCTCGACTTGGTGGGCGCTTCCCCCGAACTCCTCGTGAGCGTGCAACACGGGTTGGCCCGCGTTCGACCCATCGCCGGGACCCGCTGGCGCGGCGCCACCCCCGAAGAAGACGCCAGGTTGGGCGAGGAACTGCTCGCCGACGAGAAGGAACGCGCCGAGCACGTCATGCTGGTCGACCTCGGCCGCAACGACCTCGGCCGCGTGTGCGATTACGGCAGCGTGACCGTCAACGAACTCATGGTGATCGAACGCTATAGCCACGTGATGCACATCGTGAGCGACGTGACGGGCCGGTTGCGCGAGGGCATGACCGCTTGCGACCTCGTGCGCGCCACCTTTCCCGCAGGGACGGTGAGCGGCGCGCCCAAGGTGCGGGCGATGCAGATCATTGACGAACTGGAGACGTCGCGCCGCGGCCCCTACGCAGGCGCCGTCGGCCACTTCAGCGCCAGCGGCGACATGGACCTGTGCATCGCCATCCGAACGATTGCCATCAAGGATGGGGTGGCCTACGTGCAAGCTGGGGGCGGCATCGTGAACGACTCCGACCCTGGCTTCGAGTTTGCCGAGACGTGCAACAAGGCCAAAGCCTGCCTTCGGGCGCTGGAAATCGCCCAGGCTGGATTGGAGGTTTAGCGTGGAGGTGCGCTACCCAACTGAGCGCCAACAGATTGGGATGTTCACTGTTCCCATGTGGTTGATTGGCTTTGGTTGGGTCATGTGGAGCGAGCCAAAGTTGTCCTGGTTCTGTCTTGGGACCACGTTGCTGTTTTCGCCATTCCTCGCCATTTTTGGTCGACTCGCGATCCTTCATCCGCAGCACTCGGGGTCATGTCCTGAAGTGGGACCAAGCGGGGGTCGCGATGCACGGCCCCGAGGGAGAGGTGTGGTACATCCCCTGGGAACAACTAGCTAGCCTGGACCGACGCAAATGCATGCTCGCCGAATTTGGTGTCGCGGCGGCTTATGTCACCACCCCAGGCGGCGACTTTACCCAGTTGTGTTCAGGTTGAGCCGGTTAGAGTGCAACGTGTCTCGACGATTCCGGTGGGGCGTCAGGCCATTGAGTGTCGCGATTCCCATCTGCCTCGTCCGGGTGTTGTTTCTTAGTCGGGGTACTTGAGCGCCGCCGCCTCCTGAAGGGTCATCTCCTTTCGCACGTAGTGGTATTGGATGCGCTCGAAGTAGCTGTGCGACACCATGACGTCCCGTGTCGCGACAAACCCATCCGGGTCGAACTCCATCCAGTTGAAGAACAACGTCGCTTGCGTGGGCGGGTTGTAGGGCACCCATTCGCCCTTCTCGTTGGTCACCTTGCTGGTGGACTTCGGCGAATTCCAAAGCCCCACGGTCAGCCGCAGGTCCCGCGTGTCCACATACACGGTGTGGGTCTTCGTCTCGGGCTTCTTGCCGTTTCCACCCACGAAGATCATCATCTCGTCGCCGAGCAGTTCTTGGGTGCCTGGCGTCACGGTGAGTTTCGCTCCCAGTGCCACCTGCTCGCCTTCGATGATGACGCTCGGCGGAGGCGTGAACTCGACCTTGAACGTGAACGTCCCACCGGGAGGCGTGACCACCCGCTCGTAGGTGAACTCACCCTTGGCCAGATCGGATTCCTTCAACGTGCAGATGGGCACATTGTCCGAGTCGGTGCGGGGCGCGAAGCGCTTGGGCGCGCGGCGGGGCTGACTCAACACCCAGACGCCCACCACCGTGTTGGGGTCGAGGTCGCGGCGATAGACCTGGAACGTCTTGGTCGTGTACGGACTGTCGAGCTCTTGACCGTTGAGAATCCGCTTCTTGGTGTGAAAGTCTTGGATCGTCCAATCGCGCCGAACCAGCAGGCTCTGCATCACGGGGTCGTAGACCTTGTCCAGGTCCTCGTACTTGTAGGCGACTCCGCTCGAGTTGAACTTCTGGAGCAGGTGGTCCATGTGCCCCGCGTTGTCGGTGACGAAGGCCGAGTGGTCCTCTTCCTGCCCTTCGGCCCAATCTCCGATGACGACGACGTCGCCCTTTGCGAACCGGAAGCCATCTCCGGGCTTCAACGCGGCCACACGGCGGTACCCGAGCCCCAGAAGTCTGCTCTTCAGCGAGACGGTGCTCAGGTTGTTGAGGTCTTTGCCTTTGCCTCGGACGAACTCCGTGGCTCGGTAATACGAGTAGTCGTGGCACCACGTGATGCCGAAGGACGAGGCGGAAGCCACGGCCAGAGCGAGGAGGCTCAAGAGTCGGCTTCCGACGATGGCGTGTCGGTGCCTCATGGCCCGAGCATACGGGGACTCCGGTGGGTCGTCTGGGCCCTTGCACAACCACCCATCGGAGTCCAGAAAAGGCGACCTACTTTTTCTTCTTGACCGGGGCCTTGACGGCCGGCGCGGGCTGCGGAGGCGTCACCTGATTGATCTGGATCGAGTCGTACATCGAGCAGGTCACCAGGTACTTCCCGTCTGCGGTGAACGCCAGCGGCGAGCCGACGTAGCTCTGGTCGGCGATCGTGCCGATCTCGGTGAACTTGGCGGCGTCCCACAGTTTGACCGTGCCATCCACGCTGCTCGTCGCGATCACCTTGCCGTTCGGTGAGAACTTGGACCAGATCAGCCAGTCGGTGTGGCCGCCCAGAATGCCGAGGCGGGTCCGTTTGGTCATGTCCCATACGTTGCCGCGATTGTCCGCTCCTGCGGTCACCGCCCGGTTGGTCACGCGGTTGAAGTCCACGTCGTAACCGCCTCGATCATAGTGCCCGCCAAACGAGGCGACCAGCGTGCCGTCCGACTTGTAAACCTGCGCTCCCTTGCCGAGCGTGGCCACGATGATGTTCGTCGTGCCCGGAATCCACTGGGCGCTGTAGAAGTTGACGCCCTTTCCCAGAATGACTCCAGTTTGCTTGCCCGTCGCGGAGTCCCACATGCGGATCGTGTCTTCTTTGCCTGTGGAAATCAGACGCGTGCCCTGGTCGTTGAAGCTGAGGTACTGGATGCCGCGCTCGTGCCGGACGTCCATGGCGACCTTGCGTTTGCCCGTCTTGGCGTCCCACACATAGATGCGCGCGCCCTCGTCGCCCGAGGCCACCCACTTGCCGTCCTTCGACCACGCCACGGCCATCGCCTGTTGCTTGTGTTCTTTGAATTCGGAGATCGTCTTGCGGTTGGCGGCGTCAATCACCCTGACGGTAAGGTTCTCCATTCCGGCGGCGAATTGCGAGCCTGTGGGCGCGGGGACGAAGATCGAGGCGCGCTGCCCCTGCATCGTGGC
>JACFNW010000068.1 GCA_019454665.1 Fimbriimonadaceae bacterium
GTTTTTGGGGCATGTCCGGCACTGACGCCCGATCGGCGGCATCGCGAGCCGTGGAATTCTCCCCGTGGGTGGGTGGGAGTGCAAGAGGACAAACCGAGAAGTGAAGTGTGGCCAGATTGGCGCAGCACCGCTGGTCCGGCGAGCCGGAGGACGCGCCGACGCGGGTCACGCCCCAGGGGTCCGTGTACCTTCGGGCCGAGACCTGGAAGGTCCCGCCCGAGCCTTTCGTCAGCGTCGCGATCATGTTCCCGTGTCGTTCATACTACGGAACCTTTGCCAAAGGCGAGGAAACGTCAAGCGTCCGTCCCCAAAACGGAGCGAATCGGACAATGGCCATCGCTCCTGTATATCATCCACCGCCAAGCCGATGAAGGCGCGGGATCGGCTATCATGAGGGTCGAATGAAGCGTTCACCGACCGGCGTCGCGTTTTTGGCAGCCAGTCTAGCCGCCTTGGCGGTGGTGGGAGCGATCGCGCTCGGCTCGGGGTCGTTCGATCGGTTCGACCGGCCGCTCGCCGCTTACGCCGCGGCCACGGTGTTCGCGGCCTTCGCCGTGGTCTATCGCTACACCATGTGGATCCAGCGTCCCCCGACGTGGCGGTATTTCCTAGCCGGGTGGAGGCTGTTTCTGCGCCCCGGCCGCATCCTTCCCAACATCGCAAAACTGGCGAAGCTGCTCTGGCTCAACATCGTGGCGCAGCGGTTCATCGAAAGGCGCAGCCCGAAGCGGTGGCTGGCTCATATGTGTCTCGCTTGGGGATGTTTGCTGGCGTTCGCCATCACGTTCCCGCTCAGTTGGGGCTGGGTGCAGTTCGGCGTCGGCGAAGGCGGGCGTTACGTGGTCGAGTTCATGGGGATGCGGCAGTTCGAGTTCCCGCCCCACAGCATCGTCGGCTTCCTCTTCTTCAATGGACTCAACATCAGCGCCGTCTTGGTGCTGGTCGGGGTTGGGTTGGCCATGCACCGTCGCCTGTTCGAATCGGGCGCTCAGGCCGTCCAGTCGCTGGCCGCCGACCTGTTGCCTCTCTTCCTTTTGTTCGCTGTTTCGGTGACCGGTCTGATGCTGACGGCGAGTTACAAGCTGATGGGCGGCGAGAACTTCTCGTTCCTATCGCTGGTGCACGCGTTCACCGTGATCGTGTTGCTGTTGTACATGCCCTTCGGCAAGCTGTTCCACGTGATCCAGCGGCCGGCGCAACTGGGTGTGGCGTACTACAAGGAGGAATGCGCCAGCGGGCCCCAGGCCGTGTGCCCGCGTTCGGGTCAGCCATTCCAAGCCCAGCTCCACCACGACGACCTCGTCGCCGTGATGAAGGAGTTGGGAATGGACTTCGGGCCGCACCAGGACCTCTCGCCGCAGGAAAAGCGCAAGTTAATCGCCCTCAATCAGGCGGCTTTGATGGCTGATCGACAGCCGTTTGTCGGTTGATCACTCGCTGGCGTCCATTCGGCGGATGCCCAACAGCATCCAGATGTTGACCGCAAGGATCGCCACGCTCACGGCCGCGCCGGGAACCGCCATCTCCTTCGCGCCGCCGCCGATCTGACCCTCCAGCACGCTCACAAAGAGCCACAACTGCAACAAAACCAGCACGAACTGGAAGAGCATCAGCGCGACGAACACGGTGGACTTTTGGCTCCTGCGCTCGCGATGCACCCGGTTCTTCACGCTTCGCCCCCGTGACGGACGCCAACGGCATAGACGTCGCCTTCGCGCACTTCGAGCAGGATCTGCGGCAAGGGATGGGGCGGCGGGCCCTGCAACACGCTGCCATCCTTGGCCGAGAACGCCCCGTTGTGGCAAGGGCAGTACAGCCGGTCCTTGTCGGATTGGTATTCCACGGGACAGGATAGGTGGGTGCAACGCTGGGAGAACGCCACAAAGGAGCCGTCCTCGCGCCGAATGAGCAGGCAGATATCTTGTTGCCTCGGATACCGAAACGCCAAGGACCCGCCGATCGCGATCGAATCCGCGCTGGTCAGACGCACCGCCTCGAAGGTGCGCTCGCCCTTCGGAATCGCCGCCCAAGCCGCCATGCCGACAGAACCCGCGGCCAGACCTCCGCTCGCCAACGTCATGAACTTGAAGAACTCGCGGCGACTGACGTAATGGTCCTCTTCCCAGTCGATCGGAAAGTCCTGTCGCAGGCGTTCGTTCATCGGTCGGTCCTCGTGTTGTTCAGCAGGTCCGTTTTGCGGACCACGGCATCGGGGCGAACGGTCAGTTGGCGCGTTCCGGCCGGAACCATCAGGCTCACCTTGGTGGTGATGGTGCGTTCGCCGAAAACGAACGCGTTGATGGGCGACCCTTGGCGTTCGGCGATCTCCTCGGGCGTCCCATAGAAGAGGGCTTGGGAGGGGCACACCGTGGCGCACATCGGCTTCTTGCCGACCGACGTCCGGTCGTAACACATGTCGCACTTCATCATCTGGTCAATCGCCGCGTCGTACTTCGGGACGCCGAACGGACAAGCGAAAACGCAGTTGGTGCACCCGATGCACCTCGGCTTGAGCGAGCTCTGCACGACGCCGTCGGCGGTTCGCTTGATGGCGTCGGCAGGGCAGACGGCGGCGCAAGCCGGCTCGTCGCAATGCATGCAGATGACGGGCGTCGTTTGCACCGTGTCCCCCCGCTGGATGGTCTCCAGATGGATCATGGACACCCCGGCGTGCGTATCGCACTCGGCGCAGGCCTGCACGCACGCGTTGCATCCGATGCACCGGCTTGGGTCGATGTAGAATCGTCGCTCGCTCATGGTGCCGAACCAGTGTAGGATAGCGCATTCAGACCTACGAAAGGGGGACCATGTTGACCCACGGATCCGTTTCAGCCTATCATGGGTCATGGCCCGACTTCCCGTTTCCGCCGAAACCCTTCAGGCCCAGTTCGGACCCCACCTGAACTACCAGCCCCCGGGCGGCTGGCAAGCTCGCGGCGAGCCCACCAAGGTCGTGAAGACCCACTGTTGCTTCTGCGGCCAGCAATGCGGCATCCAACTCAAGGTGCGGGACAACAAGGTCATCGGGTTCGAGCCCTGGGAGGAGTTCCCGTTCAACCGAGGCAAGTTGTGTCCCAAGGGCGTGAAGCGCTACATGCAGGGCAATCACCCGGACCGGTTGCTCAGCCCGATGAAGCGAGTCGAGGGCGTCGGCTTCCAGCCCATTGGATGGGAGGAGGCCTTCGGCACCACGGTTCAGGCCATCCAGCGGATCCAAGCCGAGCATGGCAAGGATGCCGTGGCCGTTCTCTCGGGCGTTTCGCTGACCAACGAGAAGAGCTATCTTATGGGCAAGTTTGCACGGGTGGCCCTGCAGACAAGCGAGCTAGACTACAACGGCCGACTGTGCATGGTGAGCGCCGGAACGGGCAACAAGAAGGCGTTCGGCATCGACCGCGCGGCCAACTACTGGGAGGACATTCCGAAGGCCGAAGTGATTCTGTGCGTGGGCACCAATGTCGCCGAGTGCTCGCCGATCACCACCGATTACATCTGGCGCGCACGCGACCGAGGGGCCAAGCTCATCATGATAGACCCCCGCGTGACGCCGCTCGCACGCACGTGCGATCTCCATCTGCCCGTGCGGCCGGGCACCGATTCGGCGCTTCTCACCGGAATCCTGCGGGTGCTGATCGAGGAGGGCTTCGTCAACGAGCCCTTCATCGCGGATCACACGAGTGGCTGGGAAGAGGCCAAGGCGAGCGCGCTCGCGCAACCGCTGGAGGATGCGGCACGCATCAGCGGCGTCCGTCTCGAAGACATCGTCGCGGCGGGCCGGCTGTGGGGCGGCGCCAAGACTTCCTTTCTCCTTCATGCGCGAGGCATCGAGCACCATACGAAGGGCGTGGACAACGTGTTCGCCTGCATCAACCTGGTGCTGGCAACCGGACGACTGGGCAGGGAAGGCTGTGGCTATGGCACCATCACGGGTCAGGGCAACGGCCAAGGGGGTCGCGAACACGGGCATAAGTGCGATCAGTTACCAGGGAACAGGGACATCACGAATCCCGAGCACCGTGCCTATATCGCGGGTGTGTGGGGCATTCCAGAATCCGAGATGCCTGGCAAGGGACACACGGCTCAGGAGATCATGGAGCTGATCCACGACCGGAAGATCAAGGCCCTGATCTCGATCTGTTTCAATCCGTTGGTCTCGCTGCCAGACGGCAACTTCACGCGCGAAGCCCTATCTAGGCTGGAGCACTACACGGCCATTGACTTCTTCCTCAACGAGACCGCCCACCACGCCGACATCGTCCTGGCAGGTTCGCTGCACGAGGAGGAAGAGGGCACGAGCACGAGCGCCGAGGGCCGCGTCATCCGCATCCGAAAAGCCGTGGACCCGCCGGGAGACGCCCGCACGGACACGGCGATCATCCTGGAACTTGCCAAGCGGCTCGGTCGAGGCCAGTATTTCCAGTACGGGTCTTCCGAGGACATCTTCAACGAACTGCGCGTCGCCAGCAAGGGTGGGACCGCCGACTACTATGGCATCACCTATGAGCGCATCGAAAGCGAGATGGGCGTATTCTGGCCATGCCCCGAGATCGGCCACCCAGGAACCCCTCGGCTGTTCGAAGACCTGAAGTTCCACACGCCGGACGGCAAGGCCCACTTCCACGCGACCCCCTACCGCCCATCGGCCGAAGAGCCCGACGAGGAGTTTCCAGTGATCCTAACAACGGGCCGCATCGTATCCCAGTACCTGAGCGGCACCCAGACACGACGGATCGGAGGGTTGATTGACATCTGCGCCGAACCCTATGTCGAGATTCACCCCACGTTGGCAGCCGAATACCAGATTGCGGATACCGATTGGATCAAGGTCGAAAGCCGCCGCGGTGCCGTCGTGTTGCGCGCCAAAGTCGTCACCACGATTCGTCCCGACACGGTGTTCATCCCATACCACTGGCCCGGGAAGCGGTCGGCGAACAACCTGACGGTCCGCGCCCTCGACCCCCTGAGCAAGATCCCCGAGTTCAAACGCGCCTGCGTCCGCCTGAGCAAGGCCCCTGGCCCCGAACCTCTCGAGCCCCGTGGAACTTGATCGCGTCGGCCCCTGAGGGCACGCCAGGGGCGCATGCGCTATAGTAGCAGTGATTTGTCCGCCTCGCGAAGGCTCGCCCAGAAGAAGACAACCATCGAGGGTTTGGCGCCGGTTCTCGACGCCTGCCGGGCCGCGCGCCAACTGGTCGAGAAGCAGCAGCCCGCGGGCGTTGACCTGAGCCAGTCCGCCTCCCGATTAGGCGCCTTGACGAAGCGGCTCGAGAGCCCGCTCATCTTCTGGGTCGTCGGCTCCGATCCGCCCACCGAGTTGGACGCCGCCCTAGACGCGTTGGACGTTCCGGCCCGGTTGGAGACCGCTGCGCCAAGGTCCCCAGCAGACCAAAGCCTGCTGCTGCGGCGCCCGGAAGGCGAGTCCCTCCACAAGGCCGCGTTCGTCGTGGGTCGAGACCCCGCTGCCGACGTGCCGTTGACCGAGAGCCCCCACGTCAGCAAGAAGCACCTGCGATTCGAACGAAGCAACATAGGTTGGACGTCAACCGACCTGGGCGCGACCAACGGCACTTGGATCGCCTCGCCTCCGGATGCGGGTCCAGAGCGGCTCGAACCCAACGTGGCCACGCCCGTCGCAAAAGCCACCAGGTTCATCCTGGGCGGAGAGCCGGGCATGGCCGGCGTGGTGGAACTGGTGGTCGAGCCCCACCAACGAGACCAAAGTGTGGAAGCCGATGCGCTGGTCCTGTGCGGCCCTCGGCCGTCGCTCGATGCGCTGCGATTGGCGGAGAGCAAGCCCGAGATGCCCATCCTTCTGTGTGAAGGAGCCACCATCCCCGACGAACTGGGGCGGGGAAGGCACATAGGCGAGTGGGGGGAAGACAACGAGCCGTGGCTTCAAAGGGCCGTTGCGATTTGCACGCAGACCCGATACTCCAGAGGGCTGGGCGAAATCCAATCGCTCCTCCAGGACGCTTTATCCAACATTGCAGACGCCATCGAGGCCCTTGCGCGCCAGACCGACGCCGACCGAGACTTGATGAAAGCTTCGAAGGCCGATGGCGACAAACTCAAACACCTCATGGACGACGCGGCAAAAGGGCTTTCCGAGCACCACGCCCGCGTAAGAGATGCGGTACGCTCCAAGACCGAGGGTCAACTGAATCGCCGAATTGCCAGTTCATTAGCGGCCAGGACCGCAGCGGAATTGGCTCAGTACGAGCCAAACCTAGCCATGTCATGCGACGCCGACCTCGGAGTGGTGCGGTTCCAGTGTATCAGCCAAGTCGCCGACAAGCTTACCGAGATGCTGCAAAAGACGACCGAAGATTGGTCGGTAGGCATCTGGAGGTCGCTTGCCGACCGACGGCAAGCCCAAGTCGTTCGCCTTCGCGAGGCCATCGCCAAGATTCCAGGGGCTAGGGCGGATTGGATTCCCTCGTTCGAGCACGAGCGAGATGCTGGACCCAAAGTTGTCCGACGCATCCTGGCGCAGCCCGTGGTCTTCAGCGATACGATTGCTCTGGAACATCGGAACTTCATCATCTCTATACTTAGAAGCGTGCAGAATTCGGTGATGCTCTTGCTGATGGGTTCGTTCATGGCTGCGCGAATGGGACTACTCGGACGAAGCGAGATCACTCTCTGGATACAGAGAAACGACAAGCTGATCCTGTCACTTCTGGTGGTGCTACTCCTGATGGCGTTCATCTCGCACTTTAAAGGCGTTGCCAAGACCGTGCGAGCAGCCATGCAGAAGGACGCCGAAGCGATCCTCGGCTATTGGATATCCGCCATACAAGACGAACTGGAGACACGCTTCGAGCATCACGCCAAGGAGGTCAAAGCCGTGCTGGACACCAAAGTGTCACGTGCCGTTGATTCGGCAAACGCTCAGGCTTCGGAGGCTGCTTCGGCGGCTCAAACGCGCATCTCCGAAGCAGGCTCCCGCATTCGGCAACTCGAAGCCTACGCCGAAAGCCTGCAAGCTATGGTGCGCACGCTACCCACCTGAACGCTTCGGCATGGCCAAGTGGTCGGGGGGAATGGCGTAAAGGCCGATGCCCTCCGCGTCGGCAATGGCGAGGTACTTGCCATCGGGCGACCACGCCATGGCTCCCGCTGTAACCGGTAGCTCAAGCATCTTCACACGGGCCCATACGTCGAAGATGAGCACCTTCTCCATGCAGTCTACAGCGAGTCTTCTTCCTTCGGGAGCCCAAGTCATGGTGAATACCGTGTCGCTGATAGAGAACGTCGTACGGGTACCTTTGTTCAGGTCGAAAACATCGAGCTGGGGCGGCTCCAGTCCCACGGCGAGCATCCCTCCAGTCGGGGAGTAAGAGAGATGGCCCGCATACCCGCCTCCTTCTTCGCGAAGAGTCTTGCGGACGGCCAACGAGTATTGATCGCGGATGGCAACCAAGCCAGACGCATGGCCGGTAGCGATCGTCGCGTCCGGCGACCAGTCCATAGCTGTGGTCTCGCCCAAGTCGTGCTGGGCGAGCTGGTTTCCAGTGATCGGGTCCATAAACCGAAGCAGGCCATCAATTCCAAGGGTCGCGATCTTCTCATCTTGGAGCGGAGACCAGCGCGCAACCAACACCATTTCGTTGGTTGAGGCGGACACCGAGATCTGCTCGCGAGTGTAGAGGTCGTGAACCCAAACGCGACCATCGGTGGTGGTGGTCAGCAGTCGGTTGCCGTCGCGAGACCAGGACATGGCGGACACGCCGGAGCCCAAGCCTCCGGAGAGCGGTGTCTGGCGCTCCGCCTGGGGCATCGTGAAGAAGACCGCTTCTCCGAGTTCGTCCCCTGCAGCTAGCACGTTGCCCCGCGGATGCCACGCAAGTTGGGAAACCGAGTACTCGGGAATGACACGCGTCGGCTTGTTCGGAGGTGGGGCGTCTAATGGCTCGCCGCACTCCTTGCAAAACCTGTCCTTGGGCGTCTGTGCCCGGCATGACGGGCAAGAGACCATCGTCTCCTTTGCCGGTGGAGGCGTCCTTTTGGGGGGTGCGGCTTTGCTCCGCGTCGTTTTGGTTTGCGCCTTGGGCAACACCTTGCCGCAGTAGGGGCACTTGGTCGCCGACGAGGGGATGCTCTTCTTGCAGAACGCGCAGGATTTGCGCGCGGTTTGGGCCACCGCCGTCGCCGCCCCAGAAGGCAGCCACCCCGGCCCGCCCAGCGCGAACAGGGCCAGCGCACCCACCACCACCGCCAAGAGCCAGCGAAACTTCATGAGACCCATTCTAGCGCGAGCGGGCGAGGGTGTCAACTTGCCGCTCACCACGCGTAGTCGCACCGCGAGTTCTGGCAGGCGTTCGCATCGCTGACTGTCCAGGTGAGGCACAAAGGACACTGTTTGTCCAAAGGCGAACTCACGACGATCTCTTCGACGGGCTCGCTGAGCGTCTCGCGCCCGATCTCGCGTCGCTCCTCCCCGCTCACTTCGTAGGTCACGCGGGCCCTGCCGAGTGATCCGGGGCGCTCGACGCGCGACTCGCCATCCTTCATCCGGTCGTCATAGCGCTTCTCGGTCTTGAAAGGCACGTCTTCTTCAACCACCTCGGTCCGTGTCTGCAATGCCGCCAAAGGAGGCAGTCCCACCAGCGTCCGCATCATCGGGTTGAACCAGCACAGGACGCCCAGGCCGACGACGGCGAGGGCCACCAACGCCCCGACCGGGCTCCGCTTGGCGGGAGCCGCCGCAACGGGGAAGGGCGTGGCCGGGGCAGCGGGCTTGGGCGTGCTCGCGCCGGTCGAGGAAGGCACGGGCGTCGCGCCGGCGCCCTCCCGCAGTTCGCGGATCATGGCGGCGGCGTCGGCGGGGCGGCGGTCGGGTTTCTTCTCC
>JACFNW010000069.1 GCA_019454665.1 Fimbriimonadaceae bacterium
GAATGGAAGCGTTCGGCTTCGTGTTTCAGCAGCCCTACCTGCTCGGCTACCTGTCGGCCCTGGAGAACGTGATGCTCGCCGATCCAAGCCGGAACCTGCGCCAACGCGCCCTCGAACTGCTCGACCTGCTCGGGCTCTCGGAAAAGACGGGCCGACTGCCCCATGAACTCAGTGGCGGCGAACGCCAACGGGTCTGTGTGGCACGGGCGCTGGCGTCCCGCCCGCGCGTCATCTTCGCCGACGAGCCCACCGCCGCGCTCGACCACGCCAACGGCGTCCAGGTCGTCCAACTGCTCGACGCCCACCGGGGCGACGGCGCGTTGGTGATGGTCACGCACGACCCGACGATGCTGGAAGGCTCGGACCGAATCGTCCACCTGGCGGAGGGGACGATTCACGGCGAAGAAACTAGACAAATGTAAACATTTTCTTCGCAATTTGGGCACCATTTTCGGCCGCATCGTCGTATCATGGTCGTTATGTCGGACGATCCGAACACTCAACACGCTCTCAACACCGGCCGCACGTTTGTGTGGCACGAACTCTACGTGAAGGACCCCGCCGGGGCGATCAAGTTCTATTCCGAGTGTCTGGGCTTCGGACACCAGGAAGCGGACATGGGCGCAATGGGCAGCTACCCCATGCTGACCATGAACGGCCACGGCGTCGCCGGAATCATGGACACGACCAAGCTCGAAAACAGTGAGCACATCCCGCCGCACTGGGCCGTCTACCTGGCTGTGGACGATGTGGATGCCCGCGTTGCCCGATGCATCGGCCAAGGCGCAAGCGTCGTGGTGCCTGCCATGGACGTGCCCGGCGTGGGCCGCATGTGCCTGATCGCGGACCCGTTCGGCGCGCACCTCTGGCTCTACACGCCCGCGATGTGATTCACGGCGCGAGCCGCTCCACGATCCAGCCCTCGCCGTCGCGGCGGTAGCGAATGCGATCGTGGAGTCGGCCCGGCCGGCCTTGCCAGAACTCGACGGTATCGGGAATCAAGCGGTATCCCCCCCAATGGGCGGGCCGCTCGGGACCTTCGGGGTCGGCTTCCATCGCTTCGGCCACTCGGTTGTCGAGGACCTCGCGGCTCAGGATCGTCTGGCTTTGTGGGCTGATGGCGGACGCGTGCCGGCTCATCGCGGGGCGACTGCCGAAGTAGGCATCGCTCTCGGCCTCGGTCGTGCGCCCCACGCGGCCCTCGACGCGGATCTGGCGTTCAAGAGGAGCCCACCAAAATGTGGCGGCCGCCCAAGGGTTGGCTTCCAGCTCGCGGCCCTTGCGGCTGAGGTAGTTGGTGTAGAAGAGCAGGCCCTCGTCGAGGCCGCGCAACAGCACAAAGCGGTTGCTCGGACGCCCGTCCAACGCTGTCGCCAAGGCCATCGCGGAAGGCTCGACGATGCCCTCGTAGCGGCTGGCCTCTTCCAGCCAGGCCTTCAGGAGCGCCATCGGCTCGGGACCCAACGACGCTTCATCGAGCGTGGCGCGGGAGTATTCGTAGCGGCCAATCATTCCCTCTCATTGTGGCGTCGGCTTTACGGTGATTGCGATGTCCACACCCGACAACGGCGACCCGGCGGCAACACTCATCGGACGAAGGATCGCTCTCGGGCGTTCTCGAATGGGGCGTCGAGCCGCCGCTCTCCCGCGTCGGCTCGTTCACGCGCGCGGATCCGCCCCCCGCCCATATGCGGGACCCAAAGCGGGCGGGGTCGGCGGTGTACAATGGCCCCATGCCCAAGCTCGTATGGCTCAATGGCGAAGTGACGTCTGTTGAGGACGCGAAGGTCAGCGTCGCCGACCACGCGCACCTCTACGGAGACGGCCTTTTCGAAGGCATCCGCATCTACGGTCGCCGCGTGTTCAAGCTCGATCCGCACCTGGATCGGCTCTACCACGGCTGCCGCTTCCTCGGATACCGCATGAGCATGGGCCAGGAGCAGTTGCGCCAAACGATTCTGGACGTGTGCGCACAAGCCGACATCTCGGACGGCTACATCCGCTTGAACGTGACGCGCGGCACCGGACTCGGGCTGGACCCCAAGAACATCAACCAGGAGCCCAACGTGATGATCATGGTTTCCACGCTGGCGCTCTATCCGCCGGAAGCCTACGAGACCGGCCTGAACGTGATCACCACGTCGTTCCGCGTGATGAGCGGCGACAGCCTCGATCCGCGCCTGAAGTGCATCGGGCGCTACGCGGCCAACATCATGGCCAAGCAGGAGGCCAACTACGCCGGGGCGGGCGAAGGCCTTATGCTGAACGCGCAGGGCTACATCGCCGAGTGTACGGGCGACAACCTCTTCTTGGTCACGGGCAGAACGATCCGCACCCCTGGCCCCTCTTGCGGCATCCTGAAAGGCATCACGCGCGACACCGTCATCGAACTCGCCCGCAACGCCGGGTTCGAGGTCCAAGAAGGCTTCCTGACCCCGTTCGACATCTTCACCGCCGACGAGGCCTTCCTCACGGGAACGGCCGCCGAAGTCATCCCGATGGTGCGCCTCGACGGTCGTCCGATCGGCGACGGTTCCGTGGGTGCGGTCACCCAGGAAATCGTTGGCTTGTTCCGTGCGGAGACCAAGAAGGGCGTGCCCTTCGATGCGCCGGTCACGGCCTAACGCCTCGCCTCGGCCACCATGCTCAATCTGCGCGGGCTGAAACGGGCGATCCTCGGGATTCCCATCGCGACGAAGCACGCGCACCACGAGCGCTTGCCCAAGCGGTTCGGGTTGCCCGTGTTCGCCTCCGACACGCTTTCTTCCGTGGCGTATGCCAGCGAAGAGATCATGCTGGTGCTGGTCATCGCCGGCCCGATCGCGCTGAGCTACCTGCTGCCCGTCTCCATGTGGCTGGCCGTGCTGATGGCCATCGTCGCGTTCAGCTACTACCAGACCATCCACGCCTACCCGAACGGTGGCGGCACCTACCTCGTCTCCACCGAGAACCTGGGCTCGGGGGCGGGCAAAGTCGCCGGGGCAGCCTTGCTCATCGACTACGTGCTGACCGTCGCGGTTTCCATTTCGTCCGGTGTGAGCGCGATCGTCTCGATGTATCCGCCAGCCCAGCATTCTGCGGTAGCCATCGGCGTCGGGGCGGTGACCCTGATCACCCTCGTGAACCTGCGCGGAGCGAAGGAGAGCGGCATCGCGTTCGCCATCCCCACGTACACGTTCGTGTTCATGGTGCTGGCGCTGGTCGCCACGTGCTTGGTCAAAGGCGTCGGCGAACCGCACCACGCGCCCGACCCGGCCAAGTTCGACGAGCCGTTGCATGCCCTGACGGCGTTCGTGTTCCTGCGGGCGTTTGCGGCATCGTGTACGGCCCTCACCGGGACGGAAGCAATCGCCGACGGGGTGCAGGCGTTCCGCCCGCCCGAGGCCAAGAACGCCTCTCAGACGCTCATCATGATGGTCGTCCTGCTACTCATGATGTTCATCGGGCTGAGTTGGTCGGCGCAGCATTACGGCATCGTGCCGCTGCATCCCACCGAACCCGGGTTCAAGACGGTGGTCGCCCAACTCGCCGAGAAGATGTGGGGAATCGGACCCGGGTTCTACGCCCTGCAGATCGCCACGGCGCTCATCCTGTTCCTCGCGGCGAACACGGCGTTCGCCGACTTCCCGCGCCTCTCCAGCTTCATCGCCAAGGACGGGTACCTGCCGCGCCAATTGACCAGCCTCGGCGACAGGCTGGTGTTCAACAACGGCATCGTCACGCTGGCCGTTCTCGCCGTGGCCCTGATCATCGGTTACCACGCCGACACCCACTCCCTCATCCCGCTTTACGCGATGGGCGTGTTCATCTCGTTCACTCTCAGTCAGGCGGGCATGACGGTCAAGTGGTACCGCTCGGGCGTGCGGAACTGGAAGATGATCGTGAGCGGCGTGGGGACGATCACCACGTTCACCGTGATGGTCATCCTCCTGGTGACCAAGTGGAGCGAGGGCGCGTGGATCATCGTCGTCGCGCTGGCCGTCATTCTCTTCGTCTTCGCCCGCATCCGCAAACACTACGACTACCTGGCGGGAGCGATGGCGCTCGCACCCACCGATCAGCCGGGCAATCCCAACATGACGGTGCTGCTCCTGGTGCCGCGGGTCCACCGAGGCATCCTGCAGGCGATCGGCTACGCGCGCCAGCTGGCCCACGACTGCCGTGCGCTTCACGTGACCCTCGACCCCGCATCGGTGAGCGAGGTCAAACACTCGTGGAGCACCTACGCGGGCGACCTGCCGCTGGTCATCCTCGAATCCCCGTACCGCTCGCTCACCGAGCCGATCCTCCAGTACGTGGACCAAACGCTCGAGGAGAGTCCCGAGACGATGATCACGGTGATCGTGCCGCAAGCCGTGCCCAAGTACCCGTGGCATTCGTTCCTGCACAGCAACGTCGCCGAACGGCTCAAGAAGGAACTCGGCAGCCGCAAGAACGTCGTGATCACCAACGTGCGTTACTTCTTGCCCTAGCGGATTGGGAATACTGGGGGCATGGCCCGCAAGCCCAACTCCGAAGCCACCGCCGCCCCCGTCCGCCGCCTTCAGGAAAGCGACCTCAAGCGCATCCCTTGGCGCTCGATCGGCCCAGCCATCATGGGCGGACGCATCTCGGACATGTGCTTCGAGCCCGGCAACCCCAAGACGTTCTACATCGGCTACGCCAGCGGCGGCCTGTGGCGCACCACGAACATGGGCACCACGTTCGAACCCCTGTTCGACAAGGAGATCACGTCGAGCATCGGCGCAGTGGCAAGTTGCGACGCACCCGCCGATTGGAACGGCTGGACCGACGATACGCCCAAGGCCGACCGCAAGAAGGAAGGCAAGGGCAAGATCGTGTGGGTGGGCACGGGCGAAGGCAACGGCCGCAACAGCAGCAGTTGGGGCAACGGGGTGTATCGCTCGACCGACAAGGGCAAGACCTGGCGATGCCTCGGCCTGGAAGCCACCCACGACATTCCGCGCATCGCCGTGGACCCGCGCAACCCCGACGTGTGCTACGTCGCCGCGCTCGGCCACCTGTGGGGGCACAACGCCGAGCGAGGTGTCTACAAAACCACCGACGGCGGCAAAACGTGGGACAAGGTGCTCTACCTGGACGAGAAGACTGGCGCGTGCGACGTGATGCTCGACTCCAAAGACCCCGACACGGTCTACGCGGCGATGTACATGCGGCTCCGCACGGCCTGGAGCTTCACCAGCGGCGGCCCGGAAGGCGGCATCTACCGCAGCAAAGACGGCGGCAAGACGTGGGCCAAGCTCGCCGGAGGACTGCCCGCCCAGACCGGACGCATCGGGCTCGACATCTTCGCCGGAGACACCAAGAAACTCATCGCAGTGGTCGAGAGCACCCAGGACGGGGCGAACAGCATCCGCGACGACCGCATGCGCGGCGGCGGGATCTTCCGCAGCGACGACGGCGGCGACACGTGGCGACGCCTGAGCGTCCGCTCGCCCCGAGCCTTCTACTTCAGCAAGGTCAGGTTCGACACCAAGAACGACCAGCGCGTGTACCTGCTCGGCTGGACCACCGAGGTCAGCGACGACGGCGGCGCCTCCTTCCGGGGCGGATTCGCCGACATCCTGCACGCCGACCACCACGCCATTCTGGTGGACCCCAACGACTCCGACCACCTGATCATCGGAACCGACGGGGGCGCGAGCCAAAGCTTCGACGGCGGCAAGACGTGGGACTTCCTGAACACGATGGCCGTCGGCCAGTTCTACAACATCGCGCTCGACGATTCGGACCCCTACCGCATCATCGGAGGGCTGCAGGACAACGGCACGTGGATCGGCCCCAGCGCCACCAACCGCCAAGACGCGAAGAACGACGCCCAGGGCACGCCCGAAACCAGCATCACCAACGCCGAGTGGCAGGTCGCGTTCTGGGGCGATGGCTTCCACGCCGCGTTCGACCCCGAAGACCACGACTGCGTCTACGCCGAGTGGCAGGGCGGGCACATCACGCGCATCAACCTGCGCACGGGCGAGCGGCGCTACCTAAGCCCCGAGGCGCGCGAAGGCGAGCCGCGGCACCGCTACAACTGGAACTCGCCGTTCTTCGTCAGCCCCCACGACCCCAGCGTGATCTACCATGCGGGCAACTACGTGTTCAAGCTCAGCGAGCGTGGGGCAAGGTGGCAGCGCATCAGCCCCGACCTGACCACGCGCGACCCGCAGAAGATGGAGACGGTCGGCTCGAACGCCGAGACCCATTGCACCGTGGTCAGCCTGGCCGAATCGCCGGTCGAGAAGGGCGTGCTGTGGGCGGGCTCGGACGACGGGCTCATCCACGTTTCGCGCAACGACGGCGGCGAGTGGGCCAATGTGACGCCGCCGGAAGTCGGCGGCCGCTACATCTGCCGCCTGGTCGTCAGCGCGCACGCCAAGGGCCGCGCCTACGCCGGGGTGGACGGCCACAGAAGCGACGACATGGACCCGTGCATCCTGGCCACCGACGACTATGGCAAGACGTGGCGCGACATCACGGCCGACCTGCCCAAGGGGCGAAGCGTGAAGGTGGTGAGCGAGGATCGCTTCGGCGAGAACGTGCTTTACGCGGGCACCGAGCATGGCTTCTACGTCAGCCTCGACCGGGGCGGCTCGTGGACCAAGATGCACGGCAAAGCCCTGCCCACGACGCCCGTGGACGACATCCAACAGCATGCCCGCGAAACCGACCTGGTGCTCGGCACGCACGGGCGCAGCATCTGGGTGCTCGACCGCGCGCTATGGGTTTCCGAGCTGACGCCCGAGGTGTTGGCCAAGCCGCTGCACCTGTTCTCGGTGCGCGATTGCCGCCCCCGCTGGGTGTTGGCCTATTCGGGAGCCTGGACGCACAAGACGTTCCGCGCCCCCAACCCGCCGATGGGCGCGGTGTTCGACTACTGGATCGCCGAGTACACGGGCGAGGACGTGTCGGTGGTGGTGGAGGACGCGCATGGCGCGGTCATGAAGAAGCTCTCGGGCTCGAACGCGGCGGGCTACAACCGCGTGGTGTGGAACCTGGAGCCGGAGGAGTGGCGCAAAGTGGCCGACCGAGGCGAAGACCCCCTCTTCCCCTTCCACGCTCCGGCGGGCGAGTACACGGTGAAGCTGAGCATGGGCGACCACAAAGCGTCGGCGAAGTTCCGGGTGTTGGAGCGGGGGGCCTAATGTGGGGCTAGCAATGCACCCATCTCGCCGCCAGCCCCAGTCGATGCCTAAACGTCGTCTCGTCCAACCAGTGTTGCCTCCTTAGCCTCGGAGCAGTCATATTTTTCCGTTGTTTCCCGGACCAACTTCGGTTGAAGGGCAGCTTTGCCCACTTTGCCATTCCTCCTCATTCCACCATCACTAGGCAGTGGCTCGTCGTGCACTCCGTTCCAGAGAATGCTGGGCCTCGGGACCTTGTAGTAGTTCGAGGGGTCGGTCAGAGTCGGCTTCTCCTTACCGTTCTTACCGTTCGACGAAACGTCTCTCACGAATCGGCCCATTGCAGCCTGGAGGTACTCCTCCAATAACTCTCCGCAGACCCAGCGACGCTCCAGGCGTTCGCATACCTCTCCCGTCACGCAGCTTCCGGCGAAGGGGTCTACCACGAGGTCCCCGGGATCGGTGAGCATTCGGACGAAATACTCGGGGAGGTCAGCGGGGAAGCGGGCGGGGTGAGGCTTGAGGTTGTGCTCCTGGCAGTAGCGGAGATAGTAGCTGTTGCTTTCGGTGTTCGGAATCGCGATAAGGTTCGGTGGAATCGCGGCCCCGTTGTCCTTCGCGAACCCTTCGCTGATGTCGTGCCCGGAAGGTCGCTTCTTCGCCTTGTAGCCCTTCTCCAAGAGCTCGATCATGCTCGGGCTGTAGGGCTGAAGGACCCGGCGGTTACTGGCTTTTGGCCAAGGGCTCTTCGAGAGCCACCAGACCGTGTTCACGGCGTCCTTCACGCGAACCCTCCGAACTGTGACCCACTCGGCGGGCGTCGGGAGCTTCGAAGGGTTCCACCAATACATCTCCTGTGCGAGATGGAAACCGAACTCCTCACACAGCATGATGAGGAGCTTGAAGTGGTAGAGATTTCGCGTGGGGAGCCCTTCGTTCCAGGCTCCCCCGATGTCGATAACGAGGCTCCCAGATTTTTTGAGAACCTTATGGAATAGTTCGGCGAACGGTTTGAACCATTCGAGGTAGTCGTCGGCATGGACGTTCCCGTAGTCCTTCTTCCGGACGAGACCGAAGGGAGGGCTCGTCATGATGAGGTCTACAGATTCCTCCTCCATCCCTCGGAGGATGTCGAGGGAGTCCCCGAGAACGGTTCGACCGAGGTCGGTCTCGTGGAATGTGCGCGGATGGGGCTTCTGTTTCATGGCTTAGATTTCGAGGGTCTTGAGCTTCATCGCTTTCTCGGCTTCGCGCTGAAAGATGGCGACGATCTGCGAAGGGCTCTGATTTATGGCGGCAAGGTCGGCTCCGTTGACCATCACGATGGCAAGGTTCGAGTCGCTCATGATCTTCCCGGCGTACCGACGGGCCTCAGCCCCGATCTCCCCGGTAGTGACCATCACGATTACCGTACTCTTGAGGAAGTGGGTAAGCCCGACCTCCTTCGCGATGTCGTCGAGGGAAACCCGGGCAGTGTTCTTGCATTGGACCTGCCAGCGTGAATAGATGAGCCGGGTCGAATGGAAAATGAGGTCAACCTCGGCCCCTCCGGTAGCTGATCCTCGGAGCCGGGTCGCTACATAGTCCATATCGAGGAGCCTCATGAGTTTGAAGCCGAGGGCTTCGAGGGCGAGGCCCGCGATATGGCGGTCCCCCGATTCGAGTTCTTCGA
>JACFNW010000070.1 GCA_019454665.1 Fimbriimonadaceae bacterium
TGCACGCCTCCCGCTGGCGCCGGACGGTTGATGGTGATGGTGCCCGTTCCGTTTTCGCCGAGGTTGAGGGCAACCTTGTCCACGGTGAACGTGGTCAGCGCGACGGCGTCAATGAACAGCGTGCCGCTGATGGCTTGCTGGTTGAGGCCGCCTTGTGCGGGGCGGGTGGCCGTGATGCGTCGTTGCGTGTCCGTGGCTTCGTAGGCCGTGGTCACGGTGAACTCCTTGAACGTGTCGCCATTGGCGAACGTCAGGGTGCTGGGCGTGATGGTGTATCCGGCGGTACCGGCGTCAATGCTGAGGTTGACGGTGAAGTTCCCGCCGGCCTTCCCGTTCAGCGTCAACCTACCGGTGCTGCTCGACCCGCCCGCCACTCGGCCGGGGGTGAACGTCAGCGTGGCGAGGCTCGGGGGCAGCAGGGTGATCGTTTCAGTTCGACCGACTCCGAACAGGCTGGCCGTCACCGTCGGCGCCGAGACGTTCATGACGCCGTTCGTGTCGATCACGAACGGAACGCTGTCCTGGCCCTCGGGGACGGTCACCACGGCGGGGACGAGGACGAGGCCGGCGTTGTTGGTCGTGAGCGTTACATTGACGCCACCGGTCGGCGCGGGTTCGAACAGTCGAACGCGACCCGTGGCAGCGTTGCCGCCGACGACCGTGTTCGGGCTGATCGAGAGCGAGGCGAGCCACGGGGTGACCGTGAGCACGCCCACTGCGAAGTTGCCTTCGGCCGAAGCCTTCACCTCGACTGGCGTGACCACGCTGACCGCCTTGGGGAACACCTGGAATGTTCCGGTCGTGGCGCCGCCCGGGATCGTGATGACCGCCGTCGAGACGTCGCCCGCCACGGAGAAGCTGGCGCCTGCGGGATTGATGATGGTCAGCGTCACGTCAAGCCCTCCTGCCGGGGCGGGTTGAGTCAGCGTGACGGTTCCGGTCGCGGCGTTGCCCAGGCCTCCCGCGATTTGCGCGGGGTCGAAGGTGACGTCGAGAATCGAGGCGAGACCGAACCGCACTTTGACTAGGAAGCCATCCCGGTTGATATCCATCGGATACGTGGGCGGCACGCCGAACGGGCGGTTGACCGTGGTGGTGCCGAGGGCATCGGGGTTGACTTTGAACGCCGTGGCCGAGATCCACTGGGCGGGCAACCTCGTGGTCAGCGTGAAGAACGTCGGCGTGCCCGTCGAGGAGTAGAGCACGTAGTTCCGGAAGTTCTCGTGGTAGCCCATGACCCAGACATCGCCAAACCGGTCCACGAACGGTGCGTTGACTCCATCGTCGAGGAGTCCACCGATATAGGTGCCGTGGACGAGCGTCCTGGCGTTGGGCGACAGGACGAGCAGCCCACCTTCAAGGGATGGATACTGCGGCAGGGTCGGCTGGACGTTCGTGGCCTGCATCGCGTCGGGAGACGTAGGAATGGTGCCCATGACCACCGTGGTCGGCACCGGCGGATCGCCCGACCAGGCGATGACGTTGAATCCCACGTTCACGGTCACAAAGGCCCTTCCCGCCTGATCCACGGCGATGCCTGCGGGCACGACGGCATTGGTCGTGTTCAGGTGGGTGCTGTACAGGAGTTGCGAGGCGTCCTGGTTGATCTTGGTCACGAACACGAGCGCATCGGCCCTGAAGTTCTCGCCGAAGACGTCGCGCGTTCGGGGGAAGTTGAACGATCGTGCGATGCCTGTGATGTAGGCGTTGCGCGCTCCATCCACGGCGACGGCCAAGGCGCCATCCGAACCGTTGCCACCCAGCAGGGCCGAGTACATGAGGTTGCCGGCGCGATCGTACTTGCGGATGAAGCCATCCACGACTCGAAGCAGCCGGCCGAACTCGAAGACGCCAGGAGTGGTCACGAACCGCGGGCTCACCGCGGTATCCACGACGCCCGGGGTGGCGACGATTCCCACAACGTAGGCGCTGCCCTCGTCGTCGATCGCCAGGCCTCGTGCCGAAACGCTGACTTGAGTGCCCTGCAGATACTGGCTGCCCGACTGCTGGCTGAACGTGCCGGAAGCTCCGTAGTTGACGCGCAACAGCCACGAATCCACCTGCTCGGGACCCACGGTCATTTCAGACAGGGGGCGCTCGCCGAGGAACACCAGTTCCACGGGGTCGTTCGGGGCGGGATTGTCTTTGGGCACGACCTTGAAGCCCCTGAGGATTTCGTCTTGGTCGAGGTGTCCAAAGATGAGGGCTTTGGTCGGCAGGGGATCGAGAATGGTCGTATCGCTGAGCGCGAAGCGCAGCACGAACATGTCGTACGGCTTGAAGATCGTGTACACCGGATTGGGGCCAAGGCCGGCGTTGTCAATGAACGGTCGCTGTTGCGGCCCGGTCAGCGTTCCTCCGTAGGTGAGACGCTGTCCCGGCAACGGCAGGACGCCCCGCACGAAGAAGTTGTTCTGCCCCACGTTGGTCAAGCCCTGCATCGCGGTTTGGAACGTCGGCGCGGGCACATTGTAAGGCAACGGATCGGTGAACTGCGGGAAGATCGCCGCGGTGAACGTGCCGCTGTCGGGGATGGACTGGACGGTTTGGTCCACGGTGAGGAAGCTGTTCGTGACGAACTCGGCCACCAGCGTGCCCGTCAGGTTGGTCCCGTCCACCACCAAGAACGACTCGGGGCCGGTGATCAGGACGGGGTTGATCTGCAGGATCACAAACACGGCTCCGTTCACGGGGCCGTTGATTCCGACCACGTTTCCGGGACCGACGCTCGGCAGCGCCTGCAGCGCGGCGGCGACTTGCGCGGCGGTGGCGTTGAACGGGATGTCTCCCGTCGTCTCGCCGTTGAACGTCAGAGTGAACGTTCCGCCGGTGACGTTGGTGGGCGTCAATTGCTGAGCCGAGCCGTCGGGCAGAGGCACGAGGGTGTACCCGCCTTTGGTGCCCGAGCTGTCCACTTGGAGCACCAGCGGGCGATCGTTGGCCAACTGGACGCGCACCCGCGCATTGGGCAGCGGTCCCCCGGTCACGCTTTCGACTTTGCCGCTGAGGACCGGCATGGAGTCCAACGCCGCAAAGATGAGATCGGCGGAAGCGTTGTAGGGCACGTTCACGGTCGAGTTCCCATAGGCAAGCTCGATGGTGCCGCCTGTGGCGAGAGGATCGCCCTCGATGAACATCACGTTGGGACGCGTGTTCGTGGGAAAGTCGCTCGACGTGGTTCGACCGGCCACCCAGACGTTGCCGAACGGGTCCAGTTGGATGTACTCCCCGATCTCGTCCACGGAGCCGTTGATGTAGGCGGAGTAATCGTGGCTGTACGCGTCGCCTTGCAGTTTGGAGACGAAGGCGTCCTGCAAGCCTTGTTTGTTGAAGGCGTACGGACCGTAGATCGCGGGGTAGTCGGGCGCCCAGGTCCATCCCGTGAGATAGACGCCGCTGGCATCCGACACCACGGCCTTCACTTCGTCGAAGCCAGAGTCGCCTCCGTAGTAGCTGCCGTAGACAAGCGGGTCAATGACCAACTCCCGATTCGGGTCGTACTCGTTCAGCGCGAACCCGACGGTGCCGTCCCGGTTCATTTTGAACGACGCGCCGACGCGGCGCCGCTCGGCGCCCACCATTTGGTAAGCGTACAATCCCGTGTGTTTCACCTCGCCGATCGAGGTTTTGAGGACGAGATCGCCATCGGTCACGGAGACGCTCTCGGCTCCTTCGAACCGCAAGGCGATGATGAGCGGGTCAATGCCAGGTTCGACGATCAGGTCGTACCGCGGCTGGCCCTTCTCGAAATAGCTGCGGAGGTCAATGCCCGGGTAGATCGAGTCGCTTCGAATCTCGGCATAGCTCGACGCGGTTGCGGTTTGTTCGGGCTTCGCAGCCTTCACGAACTGCGTGATGCCCTTCAGGCGGGAAACGCCGGTCGAAGCCGCGGCGCCCGAACCGTTCGCGAACGACATTCGAACGACCTGGCCGCTCTTGGTTCCCTTCTCAACGCGATAGTGGTCGAGCACGAGGCCGTCTTGGGTCACCCAATAGTCCAAGCCGGGAGCCCGTCCCAAGAACTGGACGCCGTTGGGCCACTGACCCGCATTCGCCATGAATCGGCCCAGTTCGCGCTTGGCGAGCCCTCTCAGTTCCGCCTTGTTCGCCTGGCGGGTCGTTCCGCTCTGCGGCTGGGGATCGGAAATCGGAGCCGCCCATGCGGTGACTGCCACAACGGCGGCCGCCACAACCCCACCAAGGGTTCCCAACGTTCTTCTATAACCGGTCACTGACGCATACACCTCGTCGCGCAAGCATACTGGCTGCCGGAAAGCGAAGTCAAGAAACCTCGGCTGAAGCTTCGTTCATCTCGATCCGGCGCGCCTGAGGCCCGCTGCTTCTTTGCCTTAGACGCACCAGCGGCCCGCACCGATTCACCGAAATGGGTTTTCAGCGTCCAATCGGCCATTCAGTATCATGGGGGCGGTCCCGAACCCATGTCCATGCTGTACGCGCTCCTCTGCCTGGCCGCTCTGAACGCCCAGCCGAACGCTTCCCCGACCTATCAGGATCGCGTCGGCGTGTGCGTCCACCTGGAGCACGTCCGCAAGGGCGGCCTCGACCGTGTCAAGGAGCTTGGGATCGGGTGGATTCGGACGGATTTGAACTGGGAGAGCGTCGAGCGGCGCAAGGGCGAGTTCGATTTCTCGGCCTACGACCGTCTGTTCGCCGATGCCGACCGGCTGGGGCTGAAAGTGCTGGTGATCCTCGATTATTGGCACCGCTTCTACGACGGGCCGCGCATGAACACAAACGTCGCGCGCCGGGGATTCGCCAACTACGTCGCGAAGGCGCTCCAGCGGTACAAGGGGCGTGGATTCCACTGGGAACTGTGGAACGAGCCCAACCACCCGAAGTTCTGGCACCCCAAGCCGGACCCGGACGAGTACAACGCGCTGGCGCGGGAGGTGCAGGCCGTTTTCGCCGACCTTGCGCCGGGAGAGACCCTGATCGGCCCAGCGCTTTCGCACCTCGATTTGGACTACCTGACCGCGCTCGCTCCGGTTTTGCCCAAGTTCGCGGGCGTGTCGTTCCACCCCTACCGGGACGGCGCCCCGGAATCCATCGTGCCCGAACTCGACGGGCTGCGGCAGACGCTGGGCCACCTGACGCCGCAGGCGCCTCTTGTCGCAAGCGAGTGGGGCTACTCGTCGGCGCGCGGGCGGATGACCGACGACCAACACGCCGACCACGCGATGCGGACGCTGTTGACCGGGATGGTCGCCGGGGTCCAGCGCACGTTCTGGTACGACCTGATGAACGACGGCGACGACCCGCAGGAACGCGAACACCACTTTGGGCTGTACAAGTCGGACGGGAACCCCAAGGCCGCGGCGAAGGCGCTGGCCGAACTCGGCAAGAGCCTGCGCGGCCATTCATACGTGGGACGTTTCGCGTTGGCCTCGCCCCAGGACTTCGCTCTGCTGTTCGCCAAGGCGGACTCTTACCGGTGGGTGGCGTGGACCATCCGCGACCGGGCGACGCAGGCCGACCTGGCCGTCGGCGTACCCGAGGTCCGCGTGGTGCGCCCCGTTCAAGGCGCATCGGTCAAGCCAAGCCGCAGCGGACGCGTTTCGGCCCGAGGCCGACGATCGTGGAAGTCGAGGGGGCGAGCGACCTGCTCAAACGTTTGTCGGCGCTCGGCGCCGCGCCCGGTTACGCTCTGGATCCCACCCAGGCCGCGGAGTCGCTTCGGGCAATCCTCGCCGCCATCTCGCGGGCATGGCCCAAGGCGACCCTCGCGGTGGAAGGAACTGGGGCGCCACGCGCCAGCGGCAACGCCGAGCGTGTGCTCGGGGTGCTGGACGCGACGCTGCCTCCCGTATACCGGGCCGCCACCAGGCAGGAGGCCACGATCCGACTGACACTGACCCTTGATCAGGGTGTCCGAGTCGCCCAGGTCTGGCGTGTGCGCGATCCTGCGACCGTTGCCGTCTATCCCCACGATCCTCTGAACGGGGCGTTCGAAGTGACTCTGCTTCCGCTGGCGCCCCGCGCGGCGACCGGCAAGAGTTCGGCCAAGGTGGGAACGACGTCGGTCGAGCGTCCTTTTGTGTTCGATGGCCGAAGGACGCCCGTGGTGCTTTCGCTGGGCGCGGCCGACCGCACACGTGCCCTACGCGGCGAGTTCCGGGCCCATTTGGGCCAAGGCGCCCCTTGGGTGGGCAAGATCGAGACGCTGCAGACGAAGCGGTTCGCACCCGAGGACGCCGCCGCGTTCCGCTCGATGGTGGATGCCGATGCGGGCGTGGCGCACAGCGTGACGCTTTCGGTGACCGATTCACCGCCTGGGCTACCCGGCAAGGCGCTCAAGGTGGACTACCGGCTGGGGGCGGGGCGGGGTTTCTTCGAGATTCGGCCCCCTGCGGGCGGCACGATCCCGGCGCAGGCGACCTCGATCGGAATGTGGGTTCATGGCGACGGCTCGGGTCACGCGCTCCGCGCGCGCATCGTGGACGCGACGGGCCAGTTCTTCCAACACGATCTCGGGCCGATCGGCTTCAAGGGATGGAGGCATCTCGTGGTGCCGCTCGACAACTCGGCTCGAGATCGCTGGGGCGGCGCGAACGACGGGGTGTTGCACTTCCCTGTCCGTCTGCACTCGCCGCTGTTGATCCAACCCGCCAACGGAGGGGCGGGAACGGTCTATCTGGGCGGATACACGGTGTTTTCTGCGCTTCGGCAGTGAACCAATGCCGGCGATTGGCAGTTATCACCCTTTGTGAAGCCCCTTCGCAGGACCTTCTCGGTGTTCGCGTGTCTCATTGCGCTCGGTGCTGCGGCCTTTGCCCAGCAAACGCCCCCCGAAACGAGCACGCCCCCGGCAACCCCGCCGCTCACCACCTTGACCGCCGATCAGCGCAAGGAGGTTTTGGACAGCATCTCCACGTTCGTTTCGACCAGAGCGTTCGTGCCGGGCGTGGATTTCGCGCGGTGGACCGAGTTCGTCGAGAAGCGACGGGAGAGCATTGAAGCTTCGGACACCGTATCGGGTTTCACCCGGGAGGTCAACCGGGCCCTGCGCGAGTTTGGGTTCAGCCACATCAATTTGCGCACTCCGACGGCATCGGCGAACCGACGCTCGGGCTCGGCGGTCGTGCTTGGCCTTTCGACGCGCCCGGTCGAAGACGGTTTGGAAGTCACTGCCGTGGTCGCGAACAGCCCGGCTGCCGACGCCAGGTTCAAGGTGGGCGACGTCGTGCTCGAGGTCAATGGCGCCAAGCCGACGTCGGCGGAGTCGCTGCGCCCCGAAGAGGGCCAGACCTTGGCGGTCAAGGTCAAGCACCCGACGGGCGAGCAAGTCGAGGTCTCGATGCAGGCCCGCCGCATGGCGACCGCCCGCGAGGACACGCTCACCTGGCCCGAGAAGAACGTTGCGCTTCTCAAGATCCACAGCTTCAGCAACGGTTACGACCAGCGCAAGATCGAGAACCACCTCGATGTCGCGGCCAAAGCGGAGCTGCTGATCCTGGATCTGCGCTCCAACGGAGGCGGCGCGACCACGAACATGAACCACTTGCTGAGCCTGCTGCTCCCCGACGCGACCCCGTTCGGCGTGTTCGTCAACCGGCGCATGGCGGACCAGTTCAAGGAAGCCACGCAGAAGGAACCCACCGACCCCGTGGAGATCGCCAAGTGGACCGAGCGCAAGACCCAGACCCGCAAGCGGTCGCTGGAGCCGTTCAAGGGCAAGGTGGTCGTGTTGGTGAACCGGGGTTCGGCGAGCGCTTCCGAGATCGTGGCGTGCGCCCTGCGCGAGCACAAAGCTGCCCCGCTGATCGGCCAGCGCACGGCCGGCGCGGTGTTGGCTTCGGTCTATGGGCGGCTGCCCCACGGCTTCGAGCTTCAGTACCCTGTGAGCGACTACGTGAGCATGCCCGCCGGAATCCGCATCGAAGGCAACCCGCTCCAGCCCGACATCGAAGCCCTTCCCAATCGAGCCTTGGACGAGGGGATTGCCAAGGCGATCGAGTGGTTCAAGAAGCCGATCGGCTAGAAGCGATCCCTCCTCGTCAGTAAAGGATCGTGAATCTGCCTCCGCTGGGGTCCACCATCAGGGCGCGGTTGCCGTTCTGGTCAGAATCCACGGCGTCTCGCAAACCTCGCCGGCAAGGTTGCGAGCACGGTCGAATTCTGCTACACGCACGACAGGAACGACTCGAGCACCCCACCGCGCGGCAACATCTGCGGTCCCGTCATCGCTTTCCATATCCAAGACGACGACAGGGAACTTCCCGCAAGAACCGATGCACGCCTCCAAGTTCGTCGCCTCGTTCCTTGCCAACACAACGACAGTCAACTGAACCACTTTGTGAGGAGTTTACCTGCTGTGACCCCCTGCAAGCTTTCGGCCAAAGCGCCGCACTTCAGACTCGTCCACTTCGAAATCGGAACGACCGCAGAGTGCCGAGCAGCCCATTTTGAGTCCAGCGAGGAAAACACGCGTGCTGATCAGGCGGGCTTGTGGCATCCGCATGAATGCCTGCGCCTTCAGTCTAGCGAGAGACCCGGCCCACGCGAATCACCGACTCGAGTGCCCTCGATTCTCGCACCAAGAGTTCCCACCCGTCGACGTGCACCACAGCCTCCGCTCCCACGTCATTGTCGTCATTTCGCACCTCGACTACCTTCGCGTCATTCTTGTCGAAACCGAGCTTGGTAGCCAAAGACGTGGGAGAAAAGTGGTAGGGAGCCCCT
>JACFNW010000071.1:0-2162 GCA_019454665.1 Fimbriimonadaceae bacterium
CGTCCACGACCTGGAACTCGAAACCGGGCGAAATGAACAGCTTGGAGACCATCTCGCCCGCCGCCACGCGCCGACGGCCGGTAGCGAAACTCTCCAGAGTTCGCACGGACGTCGTGCCCACGGCGATGATGCGTCCCTTGGCTTGTTCGATGGCCTGGACGGTCTCGGGCCCGATGCGGCACCGTTCGCCGTGCATGGGGTGGTCGGTCAGACGCTCGGCCGCAATGGGGCGGAACGTGTCCAAGCCTACGTCGAGGGTCACGCGCGCGACAGCCACCCCTTTGGCCCTCAGTTGCGCGAGGATGTCGTCGGTGAAGTGCAGCCCAGCCGTGGGGGCGGCGGCCGAGCCGCCGTGGCGGGCATAGACCGTCTGATATCGCGCGTCGTCCCGCGTGGAGCGCGCGATGTAGGGCGGCAGCGGCACAAAGCCGTGGCGCTTCAACGCGTCAAGCACGTGGGGACCCTCGAAGCGTAGGGTGCGGAAACCGCCTTCTTCGGCGTCCGCGACGCATGCTTTCAGGTCGTCGGCGAACAGGATCGTGTCGCCGGGCCGAAGGCGTTTGGCGGGCTTGACGATGGCGCGAGCCACCCATTCATCGCCACGCGGTTCGGGTGTATCGAGCACCAGGACCTCGCACTTGGCCCCGGTGGGCCGATGCCCGAAGAGCCTGCGGGCCGTCACGCGGGTGTCGTTGACGACCAGCAGGTCGCCAGGCTGAAGCAAATCGCCGACCTCGAAGAAACGCCGGTGTTCGATCTGACCGGTTTCTTTGCGGAGCACCAATAGCCTCGAGTCGCTGCGATGGGGAAGGGGTTCTTGCGCGATCAGGTCCTCGGGCAAGTCGTAATCGAACGCCGAAACGGGCACGTCGCTCATCGCCATTCGCCCGCCAACTCCGCCACTCGCGCGACATCGCTGGCCATCTGACGCGACAGAGCGTCCAGGTCGTCGAAACGTTCCTGCCCGCGAAGTCGGCTCTGGAACTCGAGGCGCAGCGGCGTCCCGTACAAACTGAGGCCCCGGTAGTCGAGCAGGTGCGCTTCGATCGTCGGCTCGCCACCCACCGTGGGACGCGCGCCCACGGAGATCGCGGCGGGGAAGCAGCCTCGAACGGTCTGGCCGATGCCGGCGTACACCCCGTCCAGAGGCATCGTCTGTCGCACCGAAAGGGCGAGGTTGGCAGTGGGGAAGCCGAGCGTCCGACCCAGCTGTTTGCCGCGGACCACGATCCCGGCCATCGAGTACGAGCGACCCAACAGCGTGGCCGCAGCCTTGACCTCGCCTTCGGACACCAGCTCCCGTATGCCCCGGCTGCTCACGCGCACGCCACCCAACTCGATTGGAGGCACGACGACCGTCGCGATGCGGTCGGCCAGCCAAGTCGCATCGCCCTCTCGTCCGTGACCGATGGCTGCGTCGTGGCCGACGACCAGGCTTGTCGCCCGCAATCCGCCGATCAACACGCACTGGAGAAAGTCGGAGGCCGAAGTCTCGCTCATGGCGCGATCGAATCGGAGAACCAAGGCGCCAGCAAGCCCCAGGCGTTCGAACGCCGCCAGGTTCTCGCCCAGCGTGGCCAGGCTCGGTGGGCACCGGTCCGGAGCGAGCACGGCGGCAGGGTGCTGGTCGAATGTGGCAACCCATGCGGGGAGACCCTGTTCGGCGGCCAGCGCAACGGCGCGCGAGAGAACGGCTTGGTGGCCGAGATGAACTCCGTCGAACGTGCCGATCGCAACGACCGAAGCGGGCCACTCCGCTGCCAGCGCGCCCAAATCGAAGTGGACCAACATACGCCGACTCACACCTTCGGATTCCTGGCGAGGAGCGCAAGAAGCGACAGGACGACGAACTGGCCAGCCGCCACCTGGAGCAGAATCTGCGGCTGTTGCCAACCGAGAACGGGCGCCAGTATCGGGGGAACCTGCTCCAAGGCGGTCGGCATGTGCGTCATCAACGACGACGAGACGACGAGAAGGACCGCGTAGACCACTGGCAACGTCACGTTGAGCGGGAACGCCAAGCGGTACGGTGCGAACAGGTTGGGGACGATAAGCGCCGAACCCACCATGAGCATCGCTGCCAAGACGGGCACCAGCATGAAATAGACGGCCGGGCCTTGGAACCCGCGAAACTCGGCGGGAATGGCCGTGTAGGCGACGGG
>JACFNW010000071.1:2172-8556 GCA_019454665.1 Fimbriimonadaceae bacterium
CATGGCGAACGCGACGCCCATGGCGAAAGCCAATGCCTTCATGGGATGTGCGCGTCCGGGATGTCGGAGGGATCCACGTTCGCAGAACTGCGGTTCTCCTCTTGAATCTGCTGGTAGATCTCCTTTCGGTGGACGGCGACGTCCCTCGGCGCGCGGATGCCCAATCGCACCTGTTCGCCGCGCACTTCCAGTATCACGACTTCCACATCGTCTCCAATCACGATGCTCTGATGAACCTTTCGAGTCAGGACAAGCATTCGCTCACCGCCATCCGTGGCCTGCGTGGGCGTTTCGAGGGCGCGGAACCGCTAGGCGGCGACCGCTTCGGACCGAGACCGTTGAAACACCCGGTGCCGTATAGTATACGTCCCGCCGTCGAGTGCGATTTGCTTCCCGATCCGCTTGGAAAGATTGATGACCAAGGGACCCAGGAGGTTGAGCGTCATCCCCTCGGGCTTTCCGGGCGGAATGCTGGCCGTGGCCAGGATCATCCGGGCCTCCGAATCGGTCAGAGCGAGGTCGGTCTCGTCCGAGGCGCGCAGTTGCGGATCGTAGTCGGCGACGTACGCCCACGGGTCGCAGACCAGCAGACTCATCGAGGGCTCGTCGAGCGACTGGAGCCACCGAAACGGGCTGCCGGGCTTGTGCTCTAGGATCAGGAACCGCTTCATCGCGGGTAGCCCCATCAGGCCCTGCGGGAACGTCAGGATGTCCTCTTCGTTATATTCCACCATACCAAACCGGGTGCTCAACGTCATGGCTCTCTCTACGATCGAATGAAGTCCATGAGGCTCGATCCGAACGACCGGCTCATGACCTGAAGGGCGGCGGTGTACGCCACCTCGGCCGCCTGGAACTCGGTGATCGCGACGCTCAGGTCCACGTCCTCGGAGTCCGAAATCGTCTTGGCGAACTGATCAATCCGCCGCTGATGGTGCGCGGCGGTCGCGTCCAGCCCCCTCATGCTGGCGCCCACGTCGCCGCGAAGCGAGACCACTCCTTGAATCGCCGCTTGGACTTGTTGCAGGCCGGTTTCGCCGAGCCGCTTGGCGTCGCCGCTCTCCAGCGCCTGGCGAATCTCGGCAAGGGCCTCGAACGCCTGGGTCAGATGGGTTCGCGCCGCAACGTTGGCCGCTTCGGTTTCGCCGGGGGCGACTTCCACCAGAATGCGCCCGTCGTCGCCGTGGTACACGATCCCGGTCTCGGTGGCCTCGAAGGGTTTGGTGCCGGAGTTCCGGCCCGCGAACAGGTACTGATCTTTGCTGCCCTTGCTGTTGGCCAGGTTCAGCAGCCGATCCTCGATGCCCTTGAGCTCGGCGAGGAGGCCATCGCGCGTGGCTTGGTCGTTGAGTCCGTTGGAACCCTTGACCGCGAGTTCGTTCGCTCGGCGGAGCACCGTGGTGACTTCGCCCAGGGCCTGCTCGCTCAAGCCGAGTTCGGCGTTTGCGGAGGCGATGTTGGCGCGGTACTGCTCGGCGCGCGCGCTTGCGCGGCGCAACTCGATGCCTTGGGCGGCGATCGCGGGATCGTCGCTCATGGTTTCGACGCGCTTGCCCGTGGTCACTCGGCGCTGGGCTTCGAACAACGCCCGTTGGGCGCTGCCGATGCGCTCGTTGCCCACGTGAAACTGGTACTGGGACGAGATTCTCATACGAGGTCCGTCCCGTATTCTCGGTTCGAGGACCTCGAACTGGAGGATCGGGCCCCGCGAATTTGCCAGGGCCCGGCGACCCCGCAGGAATGCGGGGTGCCGGGTTGTCGAGGGGTGTTGTCTGAGGGCTCGAAAAGCCGCCGTTCCGCGACGCCATTCTCGACTCGACAGCCGATGAGTGTTAGGCTATATCGAGCGTCTGACGTTCCGTGCAACTTCGTCCCGATTCCGTGGAACTTGCGGCGTCTGCTTCCTGTCCAAGGTAGATGTGCGGGCACCCCGCACTCCTCCATCGTTGAAACGCACCGTCGGCATGGAACCCGCGAGGGTGGATCGAATGTCTGACGCGAGCCCGTCGCCGGTTGCCCCGGGGAGTCTGGTCGCGTCGTGACTGCGTTTCGGATGCTCGATTTCATCGCCGCCCGTCGCGACCGACGCGAGCATGGCGCCCAGGCGATCCACGCGTTCGTCGGCCAACTGGTGAGCGGTGCGATTCCCGACTATCAGACAGCGGCGTGGCTGATGGCGGCCGTCCTGAACCCGCTCAACGAGAACGACACGGCCATCCTCACGCAGGCGATGGCCTCGAGCGGCGTCACCCTCGACCTCTCCGAACTGCCCAAACCTTGGCTCGACAAACACAGCACGGGCGGGGTCGGCGACAAAACGACCATCGCACTCGTCCCGGCGCTCGCCGCATGCGGCGCGACGATGGTCAAGATGAGCGGTCGCGGGCTGGGGATCACCGGCGGCACGATCGACAAACTCGCCTCGATTCCCGGCATGCGCCTCGACTTCGATCCAGACGAACTCGTCGAGCTTGCCGCCGATACTCACTTGGCCGTTGCAGGGGCAAACAGGTCCATCGCCGCCGCCGACAAAATCCTCTACGAGTTGCGCGACGCGACGGGCACCGTGTCGTGCATCCCACTTATCGTTTCCAGCATCCTCAGCAAGAAGATCGCGGGCGGCGCGAAGCACGTGATGCTCGACGTGAAGGTGGGTTCCGGGGCGTTCATGACCAATCTGGTCGAAGCGCGCGAACTCGCCGGCTGGCTCGTGAGAACGGGACGAAAGGCGGGCCTGAACATCCGCGCCGCGGTCACCGACATGTCGTGTCCGCTCGGGCGGACGGTCGGCAACGCGCTCGAAGTCTACGAGGCGTTCGACTTTCTGGCGGGCAAGCCCTCGGGTCGCTTCGGCGAACTGTGCATCGAGCTCGGCGGTCAGGCTTTGGACCTTGCCGGACTTGCCCACTCGCCAAGACACGGCCGCGAGCGGCTCCGCGAGGCGGTCACATCGGGCCAGGCCCTAAGGAAGGCCGGCGAGTGGCTCGACACCCAGGGCGGCTCGTTCGAGGCCGTCCTGAACCGAAAACTCCCTGCCGCTCCCGTCCAGCTCCAGTGGCGGCACAAAGGCGGGCGGAAGTTCGTGGAGTCCATCGAAGCGGGGGAAGTCGGAGCCTTGGTGGTCGAGTTGGGTGGAGGCCGGAGGAAGAAGGAGGACGAGATAGACCCGTCCGTCGGGGTCGAGTTCATGGTCGAGCAGGGCTCGCCGATCGGCGATGGAGACACGGTGGCCCGAATCCACGCCCGAAACGACGAGGAAGCGGCCGAGGCGCTGGAGCGCCTCAAATCGTCCGTGAGTCTGGTGGACAAGCCCGTTCGCATCGCTCCCCTCGTGTTCGACGTACTTTAGCCAGGACCCAACGTGCGGAAACTTTCGACGTCCCAATCGGGGTCTACTCTAATTGAACACCCCAAAATGAGCGATACACAGAAGAGCATCCAAGCGGCGCTTGCCGTCGTGATTGCCGCCAGCGCGTTTCTGGTCGGCTTGAACATGCGGGACAAGGCCGACCTCGGGGGCGCCAAGCTGGTGTCGAACGATCAGACCGTGGCCCTGGCCGCCGGTGGGAACACGGGGCGTGGCGCCGTGGCTCACGTGGAAGACCGGCAGTATGTCTCGGCCATCGTCGAGATGCTGGACCGCGCCTATGTCGAGCCCATCGAAGACCGGAGCAAGCTGGGTTCCGGTGCGGTCCGAGGCATGATCGCCCGCTTGGCCGATGCCGAATCCCTCTTCTACGATGCCGAAGCCTTCAAGCGGTTGGAAGCCGCCCGCGCAGGCCGTTTCGAGGGGATCGGCGTGGTGACGCGGTTCGACCTGACCAAGGTCGCAGACGACGAAACCGAAGGCGAGGCCACCAAGAGGGAAGCCGCCATGCTCCCCCGCGTCCTGATCGCGAGCGTCGCGCCGGACAGTCCGGCCGAAGCGGCTGGACTCAAAGCCGGGGATGTGGTCACCGGAGTGGACGGGAAGTGGGTGGTCAACGCAGACGACATCCTGGCCCTGCGCAAACTCCAACAGGAAACCGAAGACCCAGCCAAGACGGCGGCCCAGAAAGCCGAGGCCGACAAGCGGTTCATCGCCGCCCGAAAGTCCATGGTGGAACGGATGCGCAACAGCATGATGCCCATGCGGGCGCAGGAACTGCTGACGGCGGGCACCGAAGGATCGGTCAAGGTCGCGGTTCGGCGCGGCCGGCAAGTCATCGAGAGCACCATCGCCAAGCGGGCGACCCTCTTGCCGCTCGTCGCCGAAGGGCCCACCGGGATCAGGTTCTTCTTTGCGCCAGAGGCCGTCGCGGACCTCGAGGCAGCGCTCGGGGAGAAGAGTCCGGTTCGCTTGGACTTGACCCAAAACGCCACCGGTGACGAGTCCACGTTGACCGCCTTTCTCGGGCTGTTCGGTGGGGCTGGCGACTACGGCGTCATCCGCTCGGAGAGACCCGACGCTCCAGCCCGCCCGCTTACGGTTTCCAAGGGCCGCCAGGAGGCGGTTCCGGTCGTGATCAAAGTGGACGCTTCCACACGGGGACCCGCCGCAATTTTCGCCAAGGCGCTCGAAGGCAAGGGGATCGCACGGTTGGAAGGAAAGCTGGACGAAGCAGCTCTGGTCGTGGCCAAGACCGTTCGGCTGGCCGATGGCAGCGGGTACACGCTCAACACCGGGCGATTCGAAGGAGCGACGCGATGAAACGACTGCTCACGTTGGCCCTCGCCGCAGGTGCGTTCTTTCTCGTGGGGTTCACCATGCGCGACCTTCAAGCCGCGCGCATGCCTTCGACCCAGGCGCTCGGCAACCTGTTGGGCAAGCCTTCGGCGGAACCGCTGACGCTCTCGGCCAGCGGCCTGTTCGGCGAAGCGTTGGCCGACATCGAGCGCAACTACGCCAAGCCGGTGGACGTGTCCGAACTGCGCTACGCGGGAATCGGCGGCATGGTCGCATCGCTGGGCGACCCCCACACGATGTTCCTGGAACCCCAAATGGCGCAGGAGTTCGCCCTGGAGACCATGGGCAACTTCGTCGGCGTCGGCGCGCGCCTGACCAGCGACCCGATGGGCGCCAAAGCCGTGTCGGTTTTTGAAGATGGCCCCGCGATGCGGGCCGGACTGAAGCCTGGCGATGTGATCACCGGAGTAGATGGCAAGTCGGTGGTGGGTTGGCCGACCGACGACATCGTCAAGTTGATCCGCGGCGAGGAGGGCACGTCGGTGGTCCTTACGGTCCTGCGCACGAAATTGGCCGAGTCCCTCGACCTTTCGATGATCCGCCGCCCGATCGTGGTGCCAAGCGTCGAATCAAAGGTGCTGGAGGGTTCGGGCGTGGGCTACATTGCGGTAACGTCGTTCTCCGAACCCACCATTGACCAGTTCTCCAAAGCGCTTGACAAGTTGACTGCCGCCAGCGTGAAAGGATTGGTCATTGACTTGCGAGGCAACCCAGGAGGCTTGCTGAACACGGCTTCCGAGATGCTCTCGCACTTCCTCGATGGGCAGACCGTCGTGACGATGCGGATGCGCGAAGGCTCCGAGCAAGTGGAGAAAACGCCCCGCGGTCGCGTCCGGCCAAACCTGCCGCCTGTCGCCGTGTTGCTCGACGAGAATTCGGCCAGCGCAAGCGAGATCTTCGCCGGAGTGCTTCGCGAAGCGAACCTCGCGGCTCTCGTTGGGGACCATTCCTATGGCAAGGCTTCGGTGCAGAACGTGTTGCCGCTCCGCGACAAGTCGAGCCTCAAGATCACCATTGCGAAGTACTACCTGCCCAGCGGCGCCGACATCTCGCGCAAGGTGGACGCAGACGGGCAGTACATCAGCGGGGGATTGAAACCCGATGTCGAAGTGAAGCTGAACCTCGACCAAGCGCCTGTCATCGGCGATCCGAACTCCGACAACCAATTGGCCGAAGCCGTCAAAGTGGTCCTCGGTCAAGCGAAAGCCTGAACCATGCCCACGCTGTTCACCCGCATCATCAACCGAGAGCTGCCCGCCACTATCGTTTATGAAGACGAGTACGTGGTGGCGTTCAAGGACATCGCGCCCGTCGCGCCGGTGCACATCGTCATCGTGCCTCGAACCGAGATCAAGGGACTGTCAACGTTGCCCGACGAAGGGGATCACCGTCACCTATTGAACGCTGCGAAGGTGATAGCCGAGCAGTTGGGCTTGACGAACGGGTATCGCCTGGTGATCAACGAGGGCCGCGAGGGTGGCCAATCGGTGGACCACTTGCACGCCCATCTCTTAGGCGGCCGCAAGATGACCTGGCCCCCTGGGTAATGGGATTCTGGTGAGCAAAGCTCGCCGACCTTCGCCACCCATAAAGTCGGACGCCCCGGCCCGAGGGCCGGGGCGCTGATTCGGCCGATTGCGGATCGGCGAATCCCCGAG
>JACFNW010000072.1:0-2659 GCA_019454665.1 Fimbriimonadaceae bacterium
GCTCACCAAGGAGGTCGCCGACCTGAACGAACGGCTCGCCGCCCGAAAGGCCGTGGATCGCGCGAAAGGCATCCTGATGAAGTTGCACGGGCTCGACGAGTCGGAGGCTTACCGCCGCATCCAACTGCAATCCATGAACTCGCGCCTTTCGATGCGCGAGATCGCGGACGCGATCATCCTTGCCCAGTCGGTGTAGCCATCAGGGCGCGAAATCGCTGAGGCGCGTGCCGCGTTGCAGGGCCTGGATGGGGTTGCCGTCGGGGTCCGCGAACGTTAGCACCACGCCCTGCGGCGTCTCGTGGTAATCGTCGAGGAGCGTCGCGCCCGCTTCGTCGAGCCGCTGACGAAGCGCCTTCAGGTCGTCCGTCAGCAGTCCCAACCGCCAGCCTCCCTTGGGCGCGGCTTCGGGCGCGCCCGGATGCAGTCCGATCCGGTGCTGTCCGACGTGGAAGTCGGACCAGTAAGGGCTCTGCGTCCCCGGCTTCAAGCCCAGGACCTCTCGGTAGAAGGCCGAGGCACGCTTCATGTCGGTGACCGGGCACCACGTGGTCTGAAAGTCGAGAATCATGGTCAACGCCTCGCGAGATTGAACGTATACTGACTTCGGACGGTACCCGCGATGCGACGCACTTTGTTACTTCTCGCGCTTTTAGCTTGGGTCTCTTCGGCGATGGCCCAGGACGACAAGGTCACTTTCGAGGGCCGCGCCGCGCCTGTGACCCGGCTGCTCGACGAACTGTCGGCCGCCACCGGCTGGAAGGTCCGCGCCGCGCCCGCTATGGCCACGGAGATCGTCGTTGTCAAGGTCAAGGAAGTGCCCCGCCAGGAGCTCAAGGCGCGACTGGCCAAAGTGACCCAGGGCCAGTGGTCCACCGAGGAGGGCTTCGACGTCCTTGCGCCCGATGCGGGCGCGAGAGCCCGAGGCAAGACCGAGGCGTTGGCCGCCAACCGCGCCAAGCTCCAAAAGAGCCTAGATCAGCGGCTCAAGATGGAGAAGGAGATGGACGACTGGAGGCGCGACGGCGGCGACGGCGGAGGAGGCACGTTCGCCCAGTTCGGCGGCATGGGCAACCAGTACTTCGAGTCGGGCAGCCGCGCAGTCACGGCTTTTCTCAGGGGCACCGACCTGAATGTTTTGGCTGCGATCGAGGCGGGCCAACGAGTCGTCTTCTCCACTTCGCCAACCCGGATGCAGCGCCCGTTGCCCGCGACCGTGATGCCGTTTCTGGCTCGGATCGTCAAGGAGCACAACGACGCCATCGAAATGGAGCGGCGGGCGCGCGAAGAGGGCGCCAACGCCACCGACGAGTGGGAGACAAGAATGAAGGAAATGCTCCGAGCGATGGGCGTTGATCCCGATGAAGACCGTGCAGTGCCGATCACGGCGCCGCCCGCAAAGGCCCTGATCTCGGTCTCCCGCGGCGGGGGCATGTTCTCCGGAATGGCGATGGGCATGCGCGTGGAACTCGTCATCTACGACGCGAACGGCGAGCGGCTGACCGGTCACAGCGACACGCTCTACGAGATGAGCGAGGTTGTGGACGATCAGGAGCACGAGTACGATCCGGAAACCGGCGAGATCATCGAAAAGCCCGCGCCGCCCGAGGACCCGAACAACCCCAAATTCGCCTTCTCCCCGACCGGAGCCCATTACGCCCGATTCACAAGGGCCGACTATTTGGTTGACGAGAATGCCTACTCCGAGGACGGGGCAAAGACTGGGGAGGAGGTTCCGGCCGACTTGAAGGCCGTGTTCCAGCGACCCGATTTGGCCGACCCGCTCTCCTACGGGGAAACGGACTTGCTCTTTTTCCTCGCCGACAAGAAGGGCGTCCAACTGGTGGCCAACATCCCGGATTCGATGTGGATGTCGGCCAGCCAGCAGATTCGGCTCGCCGATGTTGCCAAGCACCTTGAGCAGCAAGGATTGACGGTCGAACAAGCGGATGGATGGGTGACCGCTTTTCCCACAGACGCCGATCAGGTTCGACGCGGCCGCTTCAACCGCGCGTCCATCGTGCGATTGGCGCAGCAATCCGAGGCGAAGAAGGTCGCGAGCCTCGACGACCTGGCGGCATTCGTGGCGGCGAACTCCGACGAGGGCCTTGACGGCATGGGCGAACGACTCTTGACGACGTTTGTGCCTGGAGCCCTTTCGCTCAATCTGGTGACCTCGATGGACTGGAATGTGTTGCGGCTGTACGGTTCGATGTCGCCGTCCGCGCGCGCCACGCTCCAGTCACAGGGCTCGGTTCCCTTGGCTGCCCTGGGTGGGAATGCCCGGCAAATCCTATCCAAGATGCTGTTCGGCGCCTCGCCCCGGTTGGAGGTGGACTCCGGTACGCCGACGGACGAATCGAACCCGATGATGCTCTTCTACGGTGCGATGATGCAGATGGGCCGGCCCGGCAAGGACTATCGCACCGAGCCCACGGAGATCATGCCGGGCGGCCTGATGGACGGCGTCCTCGAACTGAAACTCGACGAGACGATCCTCGCCATCCCAAGCAAGTGGAACAACGACATCGGGTTGGGTTCGTTCGGGCCTCTCGAACTGGCGTTGTTCACCCACTTCATGACCGACCCCAAATTGGCCGAGATCGCCGGCGAGATGCCGGAAATGCCCGACATGCTGCCGGGCACGCGCCGCGTGTTGAAG
>JACFNW010000072.1:2669-8504 GCA_019454665.1 Fimbriimonadaceae bacterium
TTCGCCTTCCGAGTCGCTCCCGATGTCGTTCGCAGGTTCGAACTCAACGACGACAAACTGGACGCGGCAGGGAAGCCGTTCAAGATGTCCGAACTGCCGCCGCACTTCAAGGCGGCGATGGCGAAGTACCAGGAGGCGCTCAAGAAGACGCCGTTCCCGTTCCTCGACCCCGAGTTCATGGGCGGTTCGCGCGGCGTTCCGCCCCCGCCACCCCTCATGCGCCCGGCTGCCTGAACACACGCAAAATTCATGGCGGCGCGCCGAACCCGGGTGCCCGCCGTGAGCGTATCGGGTACTGTGGACGCTCGGGTTCAATCCGAACGTTTGATCCTGCCGAGGTAACCTTAGCCCATGCGTGGAGCCGTTCTCAAAGCCATCGCAGCCATCGTCCTGACGCCGCTGCTTGCGTTCGTTCTCGCTAACTTCTTGCCCAAGGAGTACACCTCTTCGGTCGGCATTCTCGTGGACACATCGCCGCCGATGATTGACCCGGCCCAGAACTCCAAGATTGACGACTGGAAGAACTTCAAGCCGCGGACCGTTCAGACGAACATTGACATGATCCTCGGATCGAAGGTCATCGGCGACGCGATCCGCCGAACCGCCGAGGACCCCGATCGCATCTTGACCAACGAAAAGGCCGAGGCGCTGATTGACCTGTTGCCCCGCCGCTTGCGCATCGACTCGCAGAAGGATTCGGACGTCGTGACCATCCGCGTCACCCTGGACGATCCTCAACTGGCCGCCAAGATCGCGAACAACATCGGCATGGCCTACATCGCCTCTACGCAGGAGATCGCGAACAAGTTTGGCCAACTGGCCCTTGAGGCCGCCAACGACCGCCAAGAGAAGGTGACCTCGGAACTGGCCGCCCTTGACGCTCAGATCAAGCAGATCAAGCTGGACCTGAACGTGACCGACCTGCCGTCGCAGCTGACCATCGCGGCCCGAACGTCCGCAGACCTCGAACTCCGGCTCAACGACCTGAGCGCGAAGTACAACGGCACGTTGGCCGAACTGCGGCAAGCCGAGCAAAACCTGCGCAACACGCCCGAGTACATTGACATCGCCATTCGCGACCAGTACAACCCCGACCTTGCGGCGGTGGATCAAGACCTCATCAAGAGCAAGGCCGACCTCGCCCAGCTGCGAGAGAAGTACACGGACGATCGCTGGGAGATCCAGCAGTTGATCGGCCGAATCGCGGACCTGAACGCCCAGAAGGCGACCCTCAAGACCAAGATCGAGTACGCGACCGACCGCCAGAAGAACGGCAACTATCAGGAGCAGCTCTCGGTCATCAGCCGGCTGCGTGAAATGGCCCAGTCCCTGGAGAAGCAGATCGCCAAGATCCAGAGCGACAAGGCGGCCACCGATCGCGAGCTGGTCGTCTACCCCGAGGCCGAAGAGAAGCTTGGTCTCTTGCTCCGCAAGAAGACGACCCTCGAGCGCACGTTCCAGGAACTCGAGGTGAAGCGAAGCGAGTTGGAAGGCTCCGCCACCGAAACCGTGGGCCGCAAGACCAACGCGTTCATCGTTTCGGACGCCCGCGCCTCGTCGGTCCCGTCCGCGCCGAACCCGACGCTTTACACGCTGGCGGGCCTCGGCCTTGGCATCGCGATCGCGGCCATCATCGTCCTTCCCAAGCCGACTTCGGCGGATCCGCTGGCCAGCCCCAATCAGGCGCCCACGTACCACCGACCGATTGGCGGAGACGACGAAACGCGTTCGCTGGGCGGCCCCGGCGGCAACGCCTAACCATGAAACTCGTGCCGCCCCGCAACCCGCGGGGCGGCACCAGAACCCCATGTCGAGCATCACCCTAGGACAGCCGAATCAGAACGTGCGGGCCAACGAGTTGGTTCTGGCGCGCGTGGTCGGGCTCGTCGCCCTGTTGCTCGTGGCGGGGCATCTGTTGCTCGGCACGTTCCAGCCGCACGTCCGGTTCCACCCGGTGCTCTACCTCAGCCTGTTCGCCGTCTTTGTCGGCTTGCGGGTCAAGGGGTGGGAGGTCTTTGAACGCACGCAGTTCGACTTGTTCTTCGTGGCGTGGCTGGTGCTGGCGGCCCTGAGCCAACTCTATGCCACGAACGTCCTCGGTCGCGTGATTTACGCGCTCGACATCTTGGAGTACCTGTACGTCATTCTCCAGAGCTGGGCCGTGTATCGAGGCGCGTTCGCCTTGGTGAAGGCTGCTCCCCGCGCGGGGTCTCAGGGGATTCTCTACTCCATTTTGGCCATTTGCATGTTTTCGGCGTTGCTGGGTATCGCCCAGAGCACCGGTGCCAAGTCGGCGGCGGACACCGTCGCCAACAACCTCGGCTCCCGCAAGGATGTCACCCAGATGTCCGAGGACTACGACGAATCGCCGCGCCCATCGGGCCTGCTGAGCTCGCCCACGATGCTGGGGAGCTACAACGTGTACGGCACCATCGTCACGATCGCCATCGCGATCGCCTTCGGCTTCCGCCTGAGCATCCGACAACTGCCCTGGTTGCTGCTGGCGAACGGTGTTCTGTTGGCGTGTTCGGTGACGTCCCAGGTGCGTCTTGCGCTCATTCAGCAATTCGGGCTTCTCGCGTTCTTCGCCGTGTACACGCTGTTCAAAGCGCAACGTACGGTGGCCGCAGTGGCCGTCCTCGCATTCGCGTTCGGGTTGATCGCGTTCAACCGCGTGGTCGTCGAACGCAACGATCCCCGATTCCAATACATCACGCGAACATTCGAAGGGAAGTTCTTCTCCGACGAGTCGCTCACCGTGCGCCTGGAGGCCTGGAACCGAATCGGAGACGTGGCCACCGAATTGGCGCCCCTTGGCGCGGGATTCACCCAGCTGACCAGCAACGCGTACGCCAGGCGGGGCGACATCTACGCTCGCGCCAATGGCCCGGACAATGGCTTCCTTGAGGCGTACCTCATTCACGGCATCCCGGGGGTTCTGCTCGTCTTGTTCCTGATCTACACAGGGTTCTCCCTGCAAAACAAGCTGAAGGGGGTCTCTGTAGACTACGTTCAGATGATCCGCTGGTCGGTATTGCTGTCCATTGTGGTGTTCCCGATCTTGAGCTCCGGCCTCGTCGTGACCCACTCGAAGTTCGAGCGGTCGGGCTACTTGCTGCTTCTCATGGGAGCCGCCGCCGCTCTCGTCTCTATCGCCGCGGCCCGGCCGCGCCTCGGGCAACCGCCGGCCGCGTCGTGAACGCGGTGGATTGGGCGGCGCTCGTCGCCGACCTCGAATCCGAGTACGGACGGTTGCGCTTCATCCCCCGGTTCGATCCCATGGAAGAACTGGTGAGCTGCATCCTGAGCCAACACACCAGCGACCGGTCCAGTTTTCCGGCCTTCACCCAACTCATGGCGCGCTACGGAAGCTGGGAAGCCATCGCGCACGCCCCCCGTCAGGAACTCGCCGACACCATCCGCGGCGCAGGGTTGGCCAACCAGAAAGCCAAGAGCATCCAAGAGTCGTTGCGCCTGATCCACGAGCGTTCCGGTGCTTACTCCCTGGCTGGCCTTGCCGCGATGACCGACCGAGAGGCGCGCGAGTGGTTGGAGTCATTGCCCGGCGTCGGACCCAAAACCGCAGCCATCGTGCTGTGTTTCGGCTTCGGGCGGCACGCGATCCCCGTGGACACGCACGTTCACCGAGTTTGCCTTAGGTTGGGGATCATTCCAGCCAAGACCGACGCCAACCGGGCCCACGACGTGCTCCTCGGGCTCGTGCCCGAAGGGCTCGCCTTCCGCTTTCACACGGCACTCATCCAGCACGGTCGGCTGACGTGTCAAGCCAAGACCCCGGCATGCCACCGATGTCGCGTGTCGGATCGGTGCGCCCTGTTCAAGCAGGAACAAGCCCGCGGGCCGAGAACCCAATCCTCGTCGAGGACACCGAAATCGAAGTCGTGAGAGGCCGCGCCTATCGCCGAAGCCACCCCGTTCCAAGACGCTGAAGCCGCAAACCAGGCTGTCGCCAGACTCAGTCGCCTGTACGGCGACGACCTTGATGCGTTCGCGACCTCGGCGTTCGGTGGCGCTGCCGATCCCGACCTGGCGCTCAAGAACTTCGAGAGGTGGCTGGCTGCTTCGTCGAGCCCAGAGACGCTCTTGGCCTTTCTCGCCCAGCAACCGGTCGGCGCCCGCCCCCTAGGAACAGCCCTCGGGGCGAGCCAGCATCTGGCAGACCAACTGATCCAAAACCCGGAACTGGCCCACCTGCTGTTCGATCGCTCGGCATTGGATCGGACTGTGCGTGCCGATGCGATCATCGAAGAAGGTCTGAACCTGCTCAAATCCACCGAGTCGTTTACGCACGCCTTGGATCGGCTGCGGTTTCTCAAGCAGCGTTGGCACCTGCCCATCGTGGTGAACGACCTGCAGGAATCGTGGTCCCCCGAGGTGGTTTGGGCCGCCCTTTCCGAGTTGTCGGACGCCATCCTCCACCTGGCAACCCACGTCGTCTGGCGGCATCACGGGTTGGAGAACGCCATCCCTTGGCCACCCATCGCCGTGGTGGCGTATGGCAAGCTGGGCGGGCATGAGATCAACTACTCGTCCGACGTGGATCTGGCGTATGTCCATTCGGACGATTTAGACCCCTCCTTGGCTGCAAAGCTATCCAAAATGTGCGAGCAGTTGGGACGAGCGCTCGGCGATCGAATGGGTCGGGGTGCCTTGTATCGAGTTGACCTGCGGCTCAGACCCTACGGGCGTGCCGGCCCCATCGTGCGCTCGATGCGCTCCGTCGAGGCCTACTTCGCCGCCCATGCCGAGGTCTGGGAGCGGCAGGCGCTGCTGCGCTCGCGGGTGGTCGTGGGTGATCCCGAAATGGTCGACCGCTGGGATCGCTTGCGCCTGGAGCACAGCTTTCCTGCACGCATTTCCGAAATGGCCGTACGCGAGATGGTGGCCACGCGGGGCCGCATCGAAGAACTCGCCGAACCCGACGACTTGAAGCGCGGCCCGGGCGGAATCCGCGACGTGGAGTTCCTGGTGCAGGCCATTCAAATGGTGCACGGATACGGAACGCCGGAGTTGCGTGTTAGGCCGACCATCGAGGCGCTGCGGGCCATGGACGCCCACGGCATTCTCGACCATGCCACGGTCTCGACGTTGGTCGCCTCGTATCGGTTCCTGCGCCAACTGGAGCACCGGTGCCAGATCGTGGGCGATCAGCAGACGCACACGCTGCCCAAGGCGCACGACGCGCGGACGCACTTAGCCCGATTGATGGGGCTCGACTCTTGGGCAGAACTGGAGAAGAGCCTCGAAGTGCACAGGAAAGCTACCCGATCCCTTTACGAATCCGTTCTAGGATTCGCCGAGCCGAACGTGAGTCCCAGGACGGTGGTCGGCGAGCGCATGGGCCCCCAGGCAAGCACGGTGCTCCAGTGGTTCGATGTGTTTCCCGAAAGCGAAGCGTTTTACATGAGCCTCGCCGAGAACGAGGGCAGCTTGGGTCGCATCGAGCGAATCCTGCAGGCATCGCCGCTGCTGGTCCAGGCGTTCAAGCAGTCGCTCCCACTCACCGAGGCTTTGGCGAGCGGCGAGATCGAAGAGGATCAAGGGAATGCCGCCGCCCTCGGGCAACTCCCCCACAACGCGCCACCCGAAACGCTGGCCCGCACGCTGCGAAACCGTTGGCTCGCCGCCCACGCGGCTTGGGTTCTCGATGGCGAACTGCCCCTGTGGTCCACCCTTGGCGAGATCTTCGACGCCTTTTTGCAGCACTGCTCCAGTCGGCTTTATCTTGGGTTCGACATCGTCGCATTGGGAAGCTACGCGGCTTCCGAACTGGTACCCCTCTCGGATTTAGACCTGGTGTTTCTCGTCGAGGAC
>JACFNW010000073.1 GCA_019454665.1 Fimbriimonadaceae bacterium
TGGAGCGGATGCCCGAACGGTACGAAACCGAGTTGGCCGAGCGGGGCGTGCGCGTGAGCGGCGGCGAGATGCAGCGCCTCGCTATCGCGCGGGCCTTGGTTCGCCGCCCGACGATCTTGCTGCTCGACGAGGCCACCAGCAACCTCGACCCCGTGAGCGAGAAGCTGGTGCAGAAGGCGCTGGAGGAGATCATGGAGGGCCGGACGTCGCTGTTCATCGCCCACCGCCTGTCCACCGCCGCGCGAGCCGACCGCATCCTGGTGCTGTCGCACGGAACGGTGGTCGAATCCGGCTCGCACGCGGAGCTGATGGAATCGGGAGGCGCCTACGCGGGCATGTACCGCGCGTTCTCCAGTGGCGTCTTGGGTTGAGAGCGCGTTCTGTCCAGCATGGGTGCCGTCAGGCTAAAGCCGCTCCTTGACGAACTTCCGAAACGCGTCCATGAACTCGGGGGTGAGGGGTCCGCCGAAGCCGGGTTCGCTCTCGCTCTGCACCTTCTTCAGGTTGTGGCTGGTGCCGGGCAGAATGACCAGTTCCTGCACGCCTCCCGATCGGGTCGCGAGCGCGGTGTGGAGCGCCTTCGCGTCGCGATCCGGGGAGATCTGGATGTCCATCGCACCGTTGACCACGAGGAACGCCCCCTTGGCCTTCTTGGCGGCGTCCACGGGGTCGAAGTTCAACCAACCCTTGTAGTACGCCCCGATGTACGGCGGGAACAGCGCGCGCAGGCCAGGGTGGACGTTGCTGGGCACCTGACCCGTGGCCGCGATGGCCTTGGTCGTTTCCCGCAGGTTGGCCATGATCGTGTCCGACAACTCGTCGGGGGCGTTCTGGACGCGCAAAGCCCGCGTGATCTGGTCGTCCAAGACGGCGTCAATCGTTCGTCCCGGCGCGGCGAGGAGCATCGTGGCCGTCGGGGTTTCGCTTGCGGCGAAGCGACCGTGCAGGGCAAGAGCGATGCTGCCGCCTTCGCTGTGGCCGGCCACGCCGAGCCGAGCCGCGTCCACTTCCTTCTGACCCGCCATCGCGCGATAGGCGGCCAAGGCGTCTTCGACGAACGGGGTCCACGCGAAGAACTCGCCGAACGCCTCGGGCTTGGGCCAGGCGTTCCTGTAAACGTGGGCCGCGCGCTTGTCGAACCGGAAGGTCGCGATGCCGTTCTTCGCCATGTCCTCGGCGATCTGCTTCAGCGCATCGGTGACGAGCGTGGGCGGCTGGTTGCCGTTGCGGTCGGTAGGGCCGCTGCCGGGCATCAACAGGATGGCCGGGAACTTGCCCTCGCCCGAAGGCAACATCAACTCGCCCTTCAATTGGAAGCCGCCATGGCCCACGAACGGCACCTCTCGCGCCGTCGCCACGGGGGACGGCATCGCCAACGCGATCAGAAACGACAACATGAAGATATTTTGACCGATGTCTAAATCTTCCCTGGGCCGTTGGGCCGGTCGCTGCTCGTTTTGCGGTTGGAGAAGCTTCGGGCCGTCAGCCTCTGCCTGCAGGTGGCGGAGCCCCCGTCAGCAAGGCGACAGGTAAACTCTGCCGCTCATGAGACTCGCCGTCCTCCCCTTCAACGCTGCGCCGGGAACGCCCCCTTCGTTGGCCCGTCAATTGGCCAACTTCGCCTGCGAAACCGTGCGCACGGCTGCGGAGGCCGACGTCCAATTCGTCAACTTTCTCGCCCAGGTGCAAACCGACCAGGGCCCCAAGGGCGCGTTCCTGAACATGGCGGAAACCCTGTTGGAGCGCGAGTGGCTCAAGCAGTTCTTCGAACAGACCGACGCCGAACGCGTGATGGACGGGCTGCTGGACCACATTCCCGGCTCCGACCGCTTCGAGATGACGGTCCGCTTCCACGACCCCGAAGGCGACGAGCCTCTCGAAGAGTTCGAGTTCGCCTTCGAGAAGCCGGACCTGTTCAAGAGCCTGCACTTCTTGGTCAAGCAAGTGGCCAAGTACGCCGACGTCGCGCTGCCCGAGAACCTCGCCGGCGAGGCGATGGAGTTCGGCACCGACGACCCCGACGCCTTCCTGAAGTTCGTCGAGGGCTTCGATGCCCTGATGTACCTGAACCAGACCAACGGTCAGGTCCCGCCGGAGTTCGATCCCGAGGGTTCGCTCGACGCGTTGCTCCTCAGCATCCACAAAGACCCGGACTTCCTCGGCGCGTACGACGTGCTGCTGCAACTCTCGCGAACGTGCGCCCGATTCCGCATCGGACGGGTGCAGTCCATCGAGCGCGCGCTCCAAAAGGCGGCGGCCGCTCACCCCACCGACTTCAAGGCCCACTACGCCCTCGCCGAAGTCTACGAAGCGGCCAGCAACCCCAACGCCGCCAAGGAAGCCGTCGAGAAGGCCATTGACCTCGAAGACAAGGAACCCGCGCTCTACGCCAAGCTCGGCATGCTGCAGCACCAACTCGGCATGCCCAACAACGCCGAGCGCAGCTTCCGCAAGGCGCTGGAACTCGAAGGGCCCGAAAAGCCGAGCACCGACTTCCTTTCGATGGTGCTGTTCCAGACCAATCGGGGCCACGAAGTTCCCCCCATGTGGAAGGAACTCATGGAGCGGTTCCCGGACAACGCGATGTACGTGGCCAAGTACGCCGTCTCGCTGATTCAATCTGGCGACGAGAAGGGCGGCGTCGCCGCCTTCGAAAAGGGCCTCGAACTGGATGAGAACCTGTGGGTCAAGCGCGCCTATGCGCCCTACCTGGCCAACCACGACGATGTGGACCGTGCGCTGGACTTCTACGAGGACTGCCTCGAGCACGCCGAAGGCGACATCCAACTCAAGTTCGAGTACGCCCAAGCCCTTCAGACCGCCGGCCGCGAAGTGGACATCCCGCCCGTGATGAGAGAGATTCTGGAGCAAGCCCAGGACCCGAACGTCCGCGCCCAGGCTCAGGCCATGCTCCTGGAAGTCGAGCAGAAGAAACGCACCGAACTCGTGGAGAAGGCGCGACAGAAGCTAGAGGCCGGCGACCTTCAGGGAGCGGTGCGCGACCTGAAGCCCCTCCGCAACTGGCTGGCCGACTACTGGAAGATTTGGCACCTGCTCGCCGCCGCCCACAACCAGTTGGGCGAGGCCGCCGAGGCCGAGTACGCCGCGCGACGCCTGATCGAACTCTTCCCCGGTAACGAGGCGGGCTACATCGAACTGTCGAACGCCCTCGGGCAGCTCGGCAAGCACGAAGAGTCCTACGGCGCAATGCGGTTCGCCGTCGCCAACCTGCAGGTCACGGTACCGCTGATGATCGGCCTCGGGTTCGCGGCCAAGCGGTTCGGACAGGACGAAGAGGCCCGCAACATCGCCAAGCAACTGCGCGAGGCGCTCGGCGACGACGAGAACATCCGGCCCGTCCTCGAACAAATGGAGGCCTGAGCCCGTGAGCCGCGCCTGGACGGTCTGGGCCTTCGTCGCGGCTCTGCCGCTCTTGGGCTTCTGGGCGTACGGGCTGTTCGACCTCGACGAGGGCTTCTATGCCGCCGTCGTGGGCGACATGATCCGCCGGGGCGATTGGATCGTCCCCACCATCGGCGGCAAGCCGTGGTTCGAGAAGCCGATCCTGTTGTACTGGGCGGCGATCCCGACGGTTCAGGCGTTCGGCCCCGACGTGGGCGCGCGACTCCCCTCGGTGCTGGCGACGTTCGGCGCGATCTGCTTGGCGGGCTGGGCGACCGCTCGGTGGACCTCCGTTCGCGCCGCGCCTTTGGCCTGTTTGGCCCTCGGGACGAGCCTGCTGGTCGCCGCCATCGGCCGCATGATGCTCACCGATGCCTTGCTCCTGCTGACCCTGTCCGGTGCGTTGGTCGCCTTGTATGGCTACGGAACGGGCCTCGGCTGGAGGTGGCTGGTCGTGGCGGGCGCGTGCCTGGGATTGGGCGTTTTGGCCAAGGGCCCGGTGGCCATCCTGCTGTTCGGTGGTGTTGCCCTGTTCACGCTGGCGCGCGAACGTGGGAGTTTCTTGTTTCGCTGGAGCGATCTTCTCGGCTTTGGGCTTGCGTTGGTCGCCGTTGTCGGCAGTTGGTACCTGCCCGCGTACCTGCGCGAAGGCGACGTGTTCGTCCAAAAGTTCCTCATCGAGCAGAACGTCGGCCGGTTCACCGGAGGCGACAACGCCCACCGCGTCAGTCCGGTTTGGTTGCACCCGATCTACTTTCCCGCCGTCCTGCTGCTCGGCGCGGCGCCTTGGTCGTTCCAGGCGTTCCGCCGCTCGTTCTGGGTGGCCGAACCCGGCGAAGCCGGCCGCTGGCAGCGGTTTCTGGTGCGCTGGTTCCTCACGATTCTGGTGTTCTTCTCCATCAGCGGCAGCAAGCTGCCGCACTATATCGTGCCCGCCGCATTCCCGCTGGCGTTGCTTTCGGCGCAGTCTCTGGCGTCGGGTCGCCGGTCGTTCGAGAAGCTTCAGGCCGCTGGCGCGGCATGGGCCGTCGTACTGATGGGCGGCCTGACCGGTGGCTTCATCGCCTACTACCGGTCGAGCGGCCACGCCGAAGTCCATGCGCTGGCCAAGCAGGCCCTGAAGACGGACCCGAAGGCCACGCTCTGGATGTTCCAAATGCCGCGCCGCGAGAAGTCCCTTGGCACGGGCACCTTTCGCATCCAGGAGACCAGCCACCCTTCCGTGCGGTTCGTCTACACGGGCGACGTCCAAGAGGGCGAGACGCTGGAGGGGGCGAATCGAGGCGATTGGGTGCTGACCCGTTCGAGCCGAACCCTTCCCGAATCGGTGGACGGCTCGCCGATCAGGAGCATCCGCGACGTCGAGAACTATCGGCTGTTGCGCATCGGCGACGATAACGCGCAGACCTCCGAGGCGTCACAATGACTGTGCGTTCTATGACCACGACTAGCCGTTGCGCTTTGGCGATCGCCACCTTGGCCCTGGTCGGTTGCTTCGGCCCAAAGAAGGCGGACCCACAACCCGCCGATCCCAAGCTCCCAGCCCAAGGAACCGAGCAACCGAATCCGGCCGAACCCGACAAGACCACTGAAGCCACGCCCGCACCTGCCCCTGGCCCACTGGTCGCGCCGAAGGGTCAGCAAGGCTGGTCCGATGCCAAGGAGGGCGCGCTCGAAGTGGCCAAACTCGCCGACCAATCGCCCAAGGCGATGAAAGAGGCGTTCTCGCAATCCGAGCTGTCCTTCGCCATCCCCGTGGGCAATCGCTTGAACCTGCCCTCGGGTCAGGGCAAGGCCGTGGGCGTCGTCCGGATTCAGGACGGCGACCAATGGACTGTGCAGTACATGGCCATCGCCGAAGGCATGCAGGGCAAAGCCGTGCGCCGAGAGGGCGGCAAACGCTTCGAACTCGTGGCCGGCGAAACCTGGGACAGCGGCAAGAACCCCAAAACGCCGACCTCCGACTATCCGGCCTCGGACCTCGAGTTCGTCGAGAAGTGGCCGCTGGCGTTCACCAAGTGGATGCATCTGCCGCTCTTCGACGGCCGATCGTTCTGGGAGCGCACGGTCAAAGCGTGGTCATCCGGCGTGGGCGGCACGAAGTTCACGTTTGAAGAACGCCCGACGAAGCTGGGCGAACGGACCGTCACCCACTACCGACTGCTGGCCGAGACCGAAGCCAAGGGCGAAAAGCGCACCATCGAAGCCGTTATTGACGGCAACCGGATGGTGCCCGTGGCGGTGCGTTGCGACTGGGTGGATGCGGGAGGCAAAGAGACGCGCATCTCCTGGCAGGCGTTCTGGGCGTTCGACATCCAATACGAACCCGGCTCGCTCGCCACGTTGGTCAACGGGATCGAGGACGTTCAAGCGACGCAGAACGGGAAGCGGTAGGTTAGCGCAACGCTGCTCGGCGCACCGGCCTGAAGAGGCCAGAGTGGTTGAGCCTTCGCACGTCCCGAGTCGTGAGGTGATCGCTCCCCGTCCGAACCCACTGGTAACGTGTCTGGACCTCTGCCCGCGAGGTGAGGTCTTTCAGCCGGGCCGAGGGAGGCTCATTGAGGAAGGACTTGAGGGCAGAGGCTTTTTCGATGAACACGCTGACCTCGCCGCTATTGGCAGGGTGAACCTCGACCCAGCAGGCAATGCTCTCGGAACCCCTGACGAATCCAATGCCGTAATCCCACTTGCGGTCGCTGGCACGGTCGGGATTGTCGTTCAAGGCCCCCTCAAGGTTGATGCTGCCCGACAGAGTCGCTCCAGCGTGCTCAACCAGGCGAGAGTGACTCCCCGCCAAGGCTCGCAATCCGGCCCTGCAGCGGCCTCTGAGTTCGGGATGCAGGTCTGCTGCCTCGACGAACTCGTTGCCGACGCTCAAGGGATCGCCCTCGAAACCACTCGCGCGATGGCGTCTCCCACGCGGCCCGTGAACTCGGTCAAGCCGCCCCAGCCCGCCTCGTCTTCGTTTGCCGACGACGGGTCCAACCCCGAGATGTCTACGACCGGAAGACCCCTTCGAAAGGCGTAGACGCGGATCTTCCGATTCAATGCGTCGGCGGCGACCGGCGCAACGGTGGCCGGTGCGCCGAACATGGTCAGCACATCCTTGTCGGATGCTTGGTGCTTCTGCATCACTTGAAGGCCCCACACTACATCCAGCACATGGGGCGAGTGCGTCGAGATGCACACACGGTAGCCACGCTTCATGAGGTCAAGGACAAGGAGCATCGTCGTGTTGATGGCTGCCGGATGCAATCCCATCTCCGGTTCCTCGATGATCACGGTCCCGAGCTTGGCGCGGCGCGAGACCCTGCTGGACGGTCGAAGCCAGTACAACCCGAGAAGAAGCGGCACGAACTCCCGCTGGCCCGCCGACCAGACCAAGTGCGGCAGACTTGTCCCGTTCATCTGGAGGACCAGACGCTTCTGGAACGAGGCAGAGTCCAACCGCAGTTCCAGGTTGCCGAAAACATCTTGGGCCAGCAAGTCGCGGTACTCCTTGGGCAGCCTCTGCTTGACGGGAAACAGCGAGGGCTCGTTGGCCAACTCCGTCTGGACGAGTTGGTGGATCTGGTCGCTGAACCAGCGCACGACAAACGGGTCACCCGCCCTGAAGTCGGAAAACGGGTGCGTCAAACCGTCGCGAAGGGCGATCACACGCTGAGCGGGGATGTAGAAGACCGACTCTTCGGCGCTGGACTTTCGACTCTTGAGAACCTTGTCCAGCGTCACCGTCCCCGCGGCAACCTGCGTCGCAGGAGTAGCCATAGCGGCCATGCCTTCGCCGAAGAACAGCTCAAGGAATGCGTCGCTGCGTCCCTTCCACTGCAGCCCGAACTTCTCCATCTCGCCCTTGATGCTTCCAGCATCGGCGAACAGCTTGATGAGCTGAAGCAGGACGCTCTTGCCCGTCGCCTGAGGCCCGACAAAAACGGTGAGGTCGCCGAGTTCGACATCGGCTTCGGTCAGCGGCCCAAAACTCGTGACTCGGATGCGCTTCATGGCGGCTCGGGCCAGATCATGTTACCTGTGGGCTGGGCGCGCCCCTATCAACGTCACACAGGCCCGAGCGCGGGCCAGGACCGCTGGACCCCTTGCTGGTCGAGCAACCTCTGAAAGTCGGTCCTCGCCGCCGCATCCTCCCAAACTTGCCGCGGCTGGCGACCGGTCGCCGCGCAGAACGCCGCCAGCGCGCCCGCAGCCTCGCCGATGTTCCACTCCACGGGGTGCAGCCGGAAACAGCCGTTCGAGATGTGCGTCGTGCCCAGGTTCTTCGCGCCCGCGATCAGGTTGGTCAGCCGCACGGGAATCAACGCCCCAAGGGGAATCTCGAACGGCAGCGAGCCGATGTCCACCGAATTGCGGCCCGATGTGCTCGGGTGCAGGTCAATGCGGTAGCACCCCACGCCCACCGAATCCGCGAACGAAGGCGCACGGTCGGCGCCGGGATGGAGCGCCGACGCCACGTGCAGTTCGGTCACCGTGAAGCACGCCTTGATCCGGCGCGATTCGCGGATGTAGGGCCCCATCGCGAAGCCATCTTCCGTGCCCGTATGCTCGGGGCACAACCGCAATCCGGGAAACCCCGCGCCGCCGTCGGGTCGTTCCGCCTCCGTCTGGAGCCAATACAACAGGCTCAGGGAGAGTTGGCGCGCCTCTTCCAGCCTGACCGTGCGATCTGGCTCGGGCACGTCCGCGACCGGCGCGACGAAGTAGTCGTTTTGGGGCCAGTTGACCACGGTGGCGGCGGGCTCGGGAGAGGCGAGATTGCCCGGGTCCACGATCTGGCGATAAGAAAACAAGCCCGGCCCCGAAGTCTGGTCGAAAACCGTCCAGACACGCTCTTCGAGCGTGATCGGGTGGGCCGTGGTCCAGCCGAGCAGCGGCCCGGGCCAAAACTCGGGCCTGAACGCGCGCCACCTGTCGTATTGGGCGGGCTTGGCGATCGTGTGGTCGCCCGCGGGGTCCCACGCCATCACGAAGCACCACGTGATGCCCTGCTGATCGTTCGGGTCGGCTTCGGCGAGGGCGTGGGGTTCGCCCGTGTCGCGCTGGGCTTCCGCGCCGAGG
>JACFNW010000074.1 GCA_019454665.1 Fimbriimonadaceae bacterium
CCACCGGCCGCGCCATACCGAGTGCGAGCCAAGCCGCTCGGGCTGCGCCCCGGCAGCGACCCTGAGAAGCGCGGCGAGGTCCTCCTTGCATGCAGGGACTCCGCGTAGAGGTCTGCCATGCCGGGCAACCGGCGCGCGTGAAAGATCGGCCCCGCAGAGGAGAGCTTTTTTCCAAGCGGCGCTCGGCGAAGGCGCGGCTGGCCAACCCGAGCGACCGCGGCCAACCCCGCCGCCGGACACGGGACGGCGGTGTGACAAGAGCCACCGCCCACCCGTCACGGTTTCGTCACACCTCGTAGCGCACAGTTCCAACGGTTCCCGCAATTGACGGGGACGCCAGAGGAAAGGAACATGAAACACAAAGCACTCGCCCTCGTCGGCGCGCTCGCCGTGGCATCGGCCTCCGGTGCCCAGACCATCTTCTACGACAACATCCAGGGGTTCAACAACTGGGCCACGAAGAGCTACTACGCCATTCGCGGGACCAACGACGCAGTGCCCGTCCGCCACGCCCAGAGTTGGTTCTCCGGCCAAACCGGCACGGTCCACGAGATCACGGTGGGCCTGCAAAACAAGGGGCTCGGGGCGGGGTCGGGGACCATGTCGCTCCTCGCCGCCAGCGGGGGGCTCGAACCGGGCGCACTGCTGGAGAGCCTGACGTTCCCCGGCACCCCGGTGCTGGATTCGACCAACAGCCTGACGGTCTCCGGCTTCAACACGAACGTGACCGCCGGGCAAATGTACTGGGTGCTCATCGAAGCCGACCCCGCTTCGGCACTTGCATGGAAGGACCGGCCGGACGGGCTGAACTCGCACCAAGCCACGCAATCGGGCAACCCGTACGGCTCCTGGATGACCGGAAGCAGCATGGGAAGGTCGCTCACCGTCGAAGGGTCGGTGGTTCCCGAGCCCGCCACCATCACGGCCCTCGCCGCCGGTGCGCTCGCTCTGCTCCGCCGCCGACGCTCCAAGCCCGCCTGAGCCCCGGCAAACCGAATCCCAAGAAGGGCGCGTCGCCGCGCCCTTCTTACTGCTAAAGTAAACGCGGCATGAACGCGCTTTGCCTTTTGGCATGGGCCCTCGCGGTGCCCGATTGGGACCTGCGGATCGTCGAGATGGTCGTCTGCGACAAGGCAGGCGTCAAGCAAACCTACGCCCTTGGCGAGGGGCCGGTCTACCTTTGCGTCAAAGTGGCGGCGCAGGGTTCGGGAGACGCGGTCTTCGAACTCGACGTGGAGTTCGCCGGGCGCAAGCACCGCTACACGGACCGGCGGCCGCCGCGAGGCACCGAGTCCTACATCCTGACCTTGGGCTTGGCCGCGCACGGCGCCATGCCGTTTCGCGCCGAAGTGGACCCCGACCAGAAACTGGACAAGAAGCGGTCCAACAACGTCGCGGAAGGCGTTCTCGACCCGACGACTCCGGTCGAGTCGGAGTGGTTCGCACCCCGCGAATACGACATCGTGGACCATTGGGAAGGCGAGTTGGTCAGCGGAACGCCGGAGAAGTTCGTCGTCGCCACGCCCATCTTCGGTTCGATGAGCCACCAGACGGTCGAATCGTGGACCAAGGACGCCGTTTCGGCCATCGAATACGTCGCACCCGACCGCTCGCCGGCGCTCACGTTGCGGCTCGCCACGGTTGCCGCGCCCGTGTCCATCGAGCAGAAGGCCCACGTGGTCGCGCGAAACTACCGGGTCAACCCCGCCGCGCTGAACGTGCCTTGGGCCGCCTATGACGCGTTGCCCTACGATGTGCGACCGTGGCTGACCCAGACCGGCTCGGAAGAGGACCTCGAAGCGCTGGACAAGTTCTACAAAGCCACGTTTCCGGTCTCCCCGCGCGAAGGATCCTCGCCGCTCGCAGCTACGGTGAAGGCTTACATGGCGACGCTGACCGCGCTGGAGTATCAGGCCGACGGACACGGCGCACCGATGCCCACGTTGCGCGACGGGGTCGCGCGCTGCGAGGGCTATGCCGAACTCTATGCCGGCCTGGTGAGGAAGATGGGCATCCCGGCACGCATCGTCAACGGCTTTGTGGCGGACGAGGGCCAGGGACCGAAAGCGCCCAAGGATTCGCACTCGTGGGTCGAAGTGTGGTTCCCCAGCGTGGGTTGGGTGCCCCAAGACCCTTCGTTCGCCGATACGGCCGCCGAAGGAGCCACCTATCCCTGCTTCTTTTACGTGCTGCCCGGGCTGAACGAGCGGGTGGCCGTCTCGTACGGCGTGAACTATCGGGTGGACGACGGCGCCGAGGGATACGGCCTGATCGGGCCCAGCCACTGGATGGCGTACAAGGGCGCCCCGCCCAAGTTCAAAGCCTCCCGAACGCTCACCATCGAAACCACGCCGCCGCGATAGGCCGCGTGCGCATCGCGCACCTGCCTGGGCCCACGGAAAACTTGAGTGCCAGCCGCGATTGTGTAGGCTGACGCCCGTGTACGACCACCACGAACGCGCCATCCAGAACCTCGCCAAGGCCTACGAACCCGACCCCGACGTCCTCGCCATCGTTGTCGGCGGATCGGTGGCCAAGGGCTGGGCGACCCCCGGCTCGGACGTGGACTTCATCGCGGTGCTGGAAGCGGACGCCTTTGCGCGCTACACCGCCGAAGACCGTCTCATGGTCCACCGCACCGACCTCACCGATTACGAAGGGGGCTACACCGAAGGCAAGTTCGTGGACCTCGACTTCCTGCGCCTGGTGGCGGAACGCGGCAGCGAGCCCGCCCGGTCGGCCTTTCTCGGCGCGATCGTCCTGTTCGATCGGACCGGCGAAGTCCAACGGCTGGTCGAGCGCATCCTCGTCTACCCGGAGGCAGGCGTCGAGGAACGCATCCGCCGCTTCCACAGCCAACTCATGATCTGGCACTGGTACATCCGCGAAGCCGCCAGACGCGACGACGCCACCCTGATGTCGCGCGCGGTCGCCGAGTTCTCCTTGTTCGCCATGCGCCTGATCCTTGCCCAAAACCGCCGCTTCTACCCCTATCACAAGTGGGCGTTGCGCGCGGTCGAGGAGTGCCCGGACAAGCCGGAAGGCATCGCTCAGGCCCTCACCCGACTCAACCGCCAACCCTCGCCGGAAGAGGCCAACGCCGTTTCGGATCAACTCCACGCCTGGCTGCCCCTCGAAGTGGACTACCGCGAGCACTGCCGCCACTTCCTGGAAGACAGCGAGTGGAACTGGATCATGCACCCGGCGCCGATCGGCGATTGGTGATCTCCGCCAACCACTCGTCGGCGGCGCGGGGCGTGCGAAGCACCACCCATTCCAGGTGCGGATAGGTCCCGGACGCGCGCAACGCCTCGAACTGACGCCGCCTTCGCCGGTGCGTGGTCAGAATCCACAGCAGCAGCGAATCCCGCGTGAACAACTGCCGAGGCAGCGATTCGCGGTTGCCGTTCCAGAGTTCCTCCTTGGTCAGGCCCCGCCGAAGCGTCCGCCGCCACCCCCGCCGGAACACCGTGGCCAACCCAAAGTTCAGCCACACCACGCGTTGCGCTCGCGGCCAGATCAGGTCGCGGACCGCGCCGTAGTTGCCGTCCACCACCCAGCCCGGTTGCGCCAGCGCATCGGCGACCCGCGCGCGAAACTCCTCCGGCGGGGTCGGCGTCCAATCCGGCCCCCAGTGGATCGCGTCCAGTTCGACCCTAGGCAAGCCGAGGTGTTGCGCCAGGGCGGCGGCCATCGTGGATTTGCCCGCGCAACTCGTGCCGACGACAGCGATTCGGGTGGGGGAGGCGTCGCTCATGGGCCAGCCTTCGGGTCGGTCATCTTACCAAGGTCCAAGGCCACATTGGTCCATACTGGGGCCTATGCCACGCATGATTTCAGACCGACTGGCCGCCATGCTCGTGAAGCAAATCGCGAGCGAGCTGAACGCCCACATGAACTACTACGGCATCGCGATCTGGTTCCGCCGGAACAGCCTCGACCGCTGGGCCAAGCTCTTCATGAACCAATCCGTGGAAGAAGCGCAGCACGCGGCCAAGATCATGCGGTTCCTCGACGACAACGGCGTGGACTACGACCTGCCCGCGATCGGCCCCGCGACCACGGCCTACACCGATGCGGCGGCTTGCGTCGCGGCGGCGGCGGCCAGCGAAGCCAAAGTCAGCGGCGAATTCCGCGCGATGGCCCAAGCCGCCTCGGAAGCCAACGACGCCACCGGCCTGCAGTTCCTCCAGTGGTTCATCGAGGAGCAGGTCGAGGAAGAGACCAAAATGGAGAAACTGGCCGACCTGGTGGCCAGCGGCATCAACCTCTTCCAGGCCGAACCGCTACTGGACGCGTTCGAAGAAGAGTGAGCGGCCCGAGCGTTCCGGTCACGCTGCGTCGGCTGGCTTCGCCCGAAGACCTCCTGTTCTGGCCGGCGCTGGAACTCTACGTCGAGACGTTCCCCCGCGACGAGCGGGAGCCGCTGGAACGCGTGGCGCGCGTGGCCTCCGGCGACCCGGACCTATGCCGCGACCCCGAGCACCGAGTCCATCTGGCCGTGGCCGAGTCGGGCGGTGCGCTGGCGGGTTTGGCCTACTTCACGGTGCATGCGGTCGCTCGGACGGGGTTCCTCATCTATCTGGCCGCCGACCCGCGCCATCGCAAGGCTGGAGTGGGCACGCGGTTGATCGAGTTTGTGCGGGAGACCTGCCGCCGCGAAGCCGCCGACATGGGCTCTTCGGTGGCGGCGGTGTTCTTGGAATGCGAACGCCCCGAACTCGCGGCTTCGCCCGAGGAAGAGGCCTATCGCCATAGGCGCGTGGAGTTCTTTCTTCGTCGCGGCGCGCGCGTGGTGACCAAGAGCTACCACCAACCCGCCCTCGCCCCCGACCGCGAACGCGTGCCCCTTTGGCTGCTGGCGTTCGAGGAGGAACCCTGCGACTGGCCCCATCTGGTTTCCGCCTTCCACCGCCTGGTGCTCGGCTATCCGGCTGGGTGCGCGGAGGAAGCGGAGGCGTTGTCGGCGCTTGTTGAACCCAACCACCCCCGATAACCAATTCCCCTCCGCTGGAGGGGTGGCCGAAGGCCGGGGTGGTCCCTCAGAACACGATATCGCACTCCGGCAACGCCTGCCTGAGTTCCTCGACCGCCTCGGGCGAGACCTGGGTGCCGCGGAGCCATAGCGACCGCAATGCCTTGAGCCCGGACAAGGGGCGGACGTCGAGGATTGGCGTGTCCTCAAGGTCGAGCCACTCCAAGGAGGTGAGCCTCGATAGAGGAGAGACGTCCGAAACCTGAGTCCCGTGGAGACTCAGGGCCCGCAAGGCTACAAGACCCGCCAAAGGTGAAGCGTCCGCTACCGAGGTGCCTCCCAAGAACAAACCCTCTAAGGATTTGAGCCCAGACAATGGGGAAACATCCGAAACAGGAGTGCCCGTGAGGTGTAGGTTCTGCAAAGCGGCAAGTCTGGACAGAGGAGTGAGGTCCGAAGCCGAGGTGAGGAAAAGGTCCAACCGATGAAGATCAAGCAGCCCAGCCAGCGGGCTGAGGTCCGAAACATGAGTCGCCCCGAGGTTAAGGTTTTGGAGATCAGCGAGCCCGGACAAGGGGGAGACATCGGAGATCCCGGCACCCCAGAGGTCGAGAACCTGCAAGTCGGCGAGACCGGACAGAACATCCTCGGGAAGAAGCCCGCCGCCTTGGCATGCGGCGATCAGCATGGGCCGAACGGCCTGATCATCGCGTGTCCTACGCCAAAGCTCGATCAGCCATCGGAGCCGGGTCGCGGGCGAGGCTTGAAGCGCGCCGATCCGCCTGAGCAGCTCGACCACGCGCCCTTCCTCGGTGGACTTGGGAAGGGCCAAGTCAATGGTAGTGGCGCGGAAGCGATAGAGGTCGGGAGCACGGGTGGCCAACAGTCGGTGGGCTTCGGCGGTGACCCAGAACACCACCGTTCGCGGCAACTCGCGCGCCCACCGAGGACGCGTGATGTTCAGGTTCTGCCACATCCCCAATTCCTCCGCGCCAGGGAACGCCAACCGCTCCAGCCCCGTCACCATCACAGGCGCACGCCCCCGACCAACCTGCTGCAGGACCTGATCCACCAGGGGCCGCTCGGCATCTTCGACACGCGCCACGCGGTAGCGCACACGCGGCCAAAGGCGCTTCATGGCCTCGCGCTGCCGCGCCACGGAGTCGCACTGGACAACCAGAAGCTGGAACCCCGAGCCCAACTCGATGGCACGCTCAAGGTACCGGAGGCCTTCGAGTGCCTCAGCCGTCCAAACCCTGGAGTCGCCGGAGGACAGGGTTCACCTCGAATTGGGGTTCGCCGTTCGCATACTGATAGATGTAGTGGTAGTACAGCCCCATCCGGAACGCCTCTTCCGACTTGTTTGGGTACCGGTCGCGTTTCTTGAGCTCTTTGAGAACCGACCACCATGCGTCCGGAATCTGCATCGCCATGCCGTTCGCCATCTCTTTGACGGCTCGTTCCACGGAATCGGCCTGAATCGGCGGGCCGCCCGGCATGCGCACGATCGCGCTCTGAACGATGGTGTTCAAGGCGTCCGGGTTGCCACCGGACTCGTTGATCGCCAGTTCGAGGGCTTCGTCCGAGAAGACTTTCACAGGGTCCTCGCCGATTGCCGTCATCCGCTTGGCAACCATCTCGCGGAAGAGGTCACGTCCAGTGACCTCCGAACCATCGGCAGTAGTGACTTTGCTGTCCAGGCTGGTGTTGGGCAGGACGATCGGCGCCTCCACACCCGCTGTTCGCGTAAAGGTCTGGGCATCGGGCGAGTAGCAGAAGGAGAGCGGGGCCGAATAGACCACGTGGCAACCCAGTCGGGTGAGGTAGGTGGCCCGCTGCGCGAAGATCCGCACGTGTTGTTCGGTGTTGGCGTCGGAGGGCGGATAGGGGCTGATCTTGTCCGCGCCATCAACCAGCAAGACAAGGCCGTGCCGCCCCTGGCCTTGAACGGTCTTGTGGAGGCGGGTGAGCATCTCGCGAACGCCATGGGTCGCGTCGCTCGCGATGGCCTCGAGTTCCTCGCTCAAGGCCGCTTTGGACGACGGGGGGCGTTCGAAGCCGATGGCCGACTTCGCCTCGAGCCCACCCAAACCTGCCGAGAGTTCGATCCCTGGAACCCGCAAACGGGCGCCGAAGAGTCCCCGAATCTCCTCGACCTTGCTCCGCACATACTGCTTCAGACTCGAATCGCCTTGAACGTCTCCATCCTCAACGGCGGCACGCACCCCATACGCGATGGCGAACAAGTAGTCTCCAAACCCGCACGAGTTCACGTCGATGGTGTCTTCGACGTCAATGTACAGCGCGGTGAATCCGGCCTCTTTCAGCCGCTGCTGGAACCTCTTGAGCTCCGTGGTCTTGCCCGAGCCGCGCCCGCCCGCGAACAACTGGGAGCACGTCTCGCCTTCTCGCGCGAAGATGAACCGCTGCCGAAGCGGCGCAAGGACCGACTCTCCTCTGACGAGGTCGAAGTCGACGTACTCGCTCTCGGGGATCTCGCGGTCCTTGTCAAACTGACCATAGATAGCCTTCATTCGAGCGAGGTTATCCATCGTTTCCGATTATGCCAGAGTGGAACGGGCTCTTCGTCGTACCCGGGCGAACCGCCCCCAAGCAGCACGGCCCGCCGCAACCGCCCGCCCCACCCACTCGTATCACCCCAGCCGATGCCGATCGCTCTCGCACTCCTCGCCACCGCACTCCTCGCCCCCCAAGAAGCCGCCTTCGAATCCAACGGGGTCACCATCCGCTACGCCTCGGCGGGCAGCGGGGAGGCGGTCGTGCTCGTCCACGGCTGGATGGGCGATTCCACCATGTGGGGGCGCGACCCAGCGGGCAACACCAAGCTCGAACCCGCCGAGGGCTTCCGCGCCATCGCTCTGGATTGCCGGGGCCACGGCAAAAGCGGCAAGCCCCACGACCCCGACAAGTACGGCGCGGAAATGGCCGAGGACGTCGTGCGCCTGCTCGACCACCTGAACATCCGGCGCGCGCACCTGGTCGGCTACTCGATGGGCGCGTTCATCGTGGGCCACGTGGTGGCCAACCACCCCGAACGCGCGATCAGCGCGACCTACGGGGGCCAAGCGCCGCTGCTCGCGGGCGAGGCGGGCTCGCGCGAAGTGGACGCCCTGGCCAAAGCGGTCGAGGAGGGCAACGGCCTCGGCCCCTACCTGATGGAGGTCCGCCCCGCCCTCACGCGCCCCCAGGCCGACGCCCTGGCCAAAGCGCTCTACACGCGCAAAGACGCCAAGGCGTGGGCGCTGGCCGGCCAAGGCTTCAAGGGGCTGGAGGTGAAGAAGGAAGACCTGCTGCGGGCCGGTGTCCCGTCGCTGTTCATCTACGGCTCGAAAGAGCCGGAATCCACGCTGCAACGGGTGGCCGCGTTGCGAAAGGACCTGAAAGGAGCCGAGGAGAAGGTCTTGGAAGGCGCGGACCACGTGACGGCGCTCCGTCACCCCGAGTTCGGCGCTGCCATCGTGGCGTTCCTGCAGCGG
>JACFNW010000075.1 GCA_019454665.1 Fimbriimonadaceae bacterium
TGGGCCTCCTTGACGCCGAACGAGCGCGTGGCGAAGCTGTGCGAGTTGCGGGAACATGCGTGCATCCTTCAAAAAATACAACAAAAGACAGACCAAGGCTTGACATCGGCGAGGAAGGTCAGGTAATAAGGCGAACATGGACCACAGGGGCACGCGTCGGGCGACTTCGATCTTCCGCAACCGGTTTTGGACGCTGGTTGCCACTCTCGGCGTGCTGTGCGGGGGGGGGGTAGCCCATGCCGACATCACGGTCACTCCCCTCGGATTAATCGGCGCGCGCATGGAGCACGACGTCAATGGCACCAAGGACACGCGGACCAGTTCTCCTTGGCTCAGCAATCCGCTCTGGTCGGTTTCCTACGACGGCACGACGACGATTTACAAAGTGGACTCAGCTTTGAGCCGCAAGGCCAATCAAACGGGCGGGTATTACGTGTCCGTGCAAGCGGGCTCAGACTACAGCGGCAGCAACGCCTTGCGGGTGGGTTACCTCGTCGAGACCGACACCAACCCGGGGAGCGCGCCCCTGAAGCTTCGCGTCAGCTATACCAGTTGGCAGTATGTCCATGTCCTCTCTACGGTTGGCTACGCCTACGGAAGCGCGTTCGCACATGTTATTCATGGCAGTGACTTCAGAGGTGTCAACGCAAAGAGTCGACTGAATCAATTGGTTGACGTTGTCAATGACCAGCAGTCTGGGCCGAGCCCTCAATCGTTGTTCTTTCACGACGAGCCTGTGATCATACAGAACCCTTCTTGGAGCTACAACGCTGGCGTTTGGAGCACAACCGTCAACATCAAGGTTCCATCGGTCTTTGCAATGTGCAAGGCAAACCTGACTAGTAGCGGTGGTGCCCAGACTGTCCTTTCCATTGATGCCGAATGTCAGGTCTCCGTAGCCATTGCTTCTGCAGCCATTAACACTAAGAATGTCTTCGCATCGGTCAACGGTTCTAACAACAGCGTCATCCCGATTGAAGTCAGGAATACAAGCGAAACTCTCCTTGACAATGTGCAGGTTGGCGTGGATGGCTCGGGCGCATTCGGCGTTGATATGGGTGAGTTGTCGAATGGCACATATCATCTGTACGCCAAGCCGCGGGGAGCGTTGCGGAAAAAGGTGATTGTAAACTACACCACATCCGGTGTCACAGGGGTTTCTTTCACCTGTCTCTACGGGGACGTGGATGAGGACAACGACGTGGACGACGATGATCTGGATTTCATCACTGGCAACCTTGGCAAGGACTACGACGATTCGGATTGGTATCTCGTGGACGGGAACGGAATGGCACCATTCATGGCCGACCTCAACCATGATGGTGCTGTCACGTCGGCCGATTACGACGTCGCTGATGCGAACCACGGAATTGACGGCGATTGAACTTAGGAGCTCTGACAAGGAGAAGCACCTCGGATGATTACACTACTCACACTCGTCATGATGGGCCAGTTGGCAGGTGCCGATGCGCCTCGGTTCGATGGAAACCCCGAGCCTGGTTGGGTGATTATCCCGATCGAAAAGGGTACAAGAAGGAGAGTGAACGACGGCTACTATTCCAAGCTGTTTAGGGGCGACGGTGTGGACCTATCGGGCAGCGAGAAGACTCAGGTCGTGCAGGACACGGTACAGATGAAGGACAGCAGGGGTGCAGATTGGTGGGTCATAAAAGTGCTTATGGCGACCGACGAAGGCTCGAAGCTCCTCATGTTGCCTAGCGGGAAGTACCTTGTCGCACTGGGCAGAGTCGGTCACCTGGCGAAGGTCATCGAAGTAAACTACGATCGCGGTGGAACGGTCTTGGTGAAGCCGCCAGTGCTTATCGGCGGAGCGTTTTTCGGTGGACCCATGATCACCGAAAAGGATCTCCAGGCCACCATTGCGCGCTTGGGCGTGACGGCGAAGGACTTCACGGAGTTCAGCATTCACTTCAACCACGAGTTGCCGGCGCTCTACGCCGACTACGATCTGGACGGTGCGATCACTCAAAAGGACGTGGACATCGTGCGCGCCAACCTCGGGAAGAAGGCTGATCCGTTGCCGAAGAAGATGACAGGCGGGCGCTGACCGCCACAAGGCCTCGGGTCCAGACTCCTGAGCCGCAGGTATTCTCAGGTGTGGTGCAATCCCGACCCGGTCGCATTGAACGAGTCATCCAGTTCCTCACGCCAGAGGAGGCGGATGCGCAGGACCGCGCGTACTGGGCCTCCTTGACGCCGAACGAGCGCGTGGCGAAGCTGTGCGAGTTGCGGGAACATGCGTGCATCCTTCAAAAAATACAACAAAAGACAGACCAAGGCTTGACATCGGCGAGGAAGGTCAGGTAATAAGGCGAACATGGACCACAGGGGCACGCGTCGGGCGACTTCGATCTTCCGCAACCGGTTTTGGACGCTGGTTGCCACTCTCGGCGTGCTGTGCGGGGGGGGGGTAGCCCATGCCGACATCACGGTCACTCCCCTCGGATTAATCGGCGCGCGCATGGAGCACGACGTCAATGGCACCAAGGACACGCGGACCAGTTCTCCTTGGCTCAGCAATCCGCTCTGGTCGGTTTCCTACGACGGCACGACGACCATCTACAAGGTGGATACGACGCTGAGCCGCAAGGGCAATCAAACGGGTGCCTACTATGTCTCCGTCCAAGCGGCCTCGGATTACGCTGGCGGGAACACCCTGCGCTTGGGCTACCTCGTCGAATCGGACACCGACCCGGGTAGCGCACCGGTCAAGCTCCGAGTGAACTATTCAACGTACCATCTGGTTCACGTCAATTCAACGGTTGGCTACGCATATGGAAGTGCTTCTGCCCACGTGATTCATGGCAACCGTCAAGGAATCAACGCGAAGGCTCGATTGAGTCAACTCGTGAACGTTGTGAACGGCGAACAGGAAGGCCCCGATCCCCAATCGCTGGCCTTCGGCTATGAGGACTTTATCATCCCCAGTCCATCCTGGAGCTACAGCGCTGGGGTCTGGAGCACTACCATCCACATAAAAGTGCCGTCGGTCTTCGCGATGTGCAAAGCCAACGTGACAAGCAGCGGCGGGACGCAGACGGTGTTGTCCATTGATGCGGAGTGCCAAGTCTCGGTCGCATTGGCGTCCGCGTCCATCAACACGAAGAACGTCTTTGGGTCGGTCAACGGCTCGGCCAACAGCGTCGTTCCCATCGAGATCAGAAGCACCGGCGGTACTCTTCTTGACGCAGTGATGGCAGGGGTGAGCGGCTCCGGCGATCTCGCGTTCGACATGGGCGAACTGAGCAACGGGACTTACCACGTGTATGTAAAGCCAAGGGGTGCTCTGCGCAAGAAAGTGGTTGTGAACTACACCACGGCTGGCGTAACAGGCGTTTCCTTTACTTGCCTCTATGGAGATGTGGATGAGGACAACGACGTGGATGACGATGATTTGGATTTCATCACCACCAACCTCGGCAAGGACTACGATGATTCGGATTGGCATCTCTTGGATGGCAACGGCATGGCGCCGTTTATGGCCGACCTCAATCACGACGGTGCGGTCACGTCAGCGGACTACGACATCGCGGACGCGAATCACGGGATTGATGGTGATTAGATCCGAGGATTCCCAATAGGAGAAGCAACCCAAATGGTTACCTTGTTCACACTCGTCATGATGGCGCAAATGGCAGTCAGCGATGCGCCCCGGTTCGATGCCGAACCCAAACCGGGTTGGGTGATCATCCCGATCGAAAAGGGCACGCGGAAGCGCGTGAACGATGGTTACTCTGCCAAAGTGTTCGACGACAAAGGGGTGGATCTGGTGGGTGAAAATGCCCAAATAGTGCTGGAGACGCATCAGCAAAGGGACAAGACGGGCGCGGACTGGTGGACCACCATGGTGTATATGGAGGTGACCGAGGGCTCTGTGAATCGCAAACTACCCAGCGGCAAGTATTATTTTGCACTGGGCAGAGCCGGTCACCTGACGAAAGTCATCGAAGTGAACTATGATCGTGGTGGCACGGTGCTGTCTAGGCCGCCGGCTTTGATTGGAGGTGCCTTCTACGGGGCGGAGCAAATCACCGAAATGGACCTCCAAGCCACCATTGCACGGCTGGGCGTGACGGCGAAGGACTGGACCGAGTTCAGCGTTCACTTCAACCTCGAGTTGCCGGCGTTCTTCGCCGACTACGACCTGGACGGCGAGATCACTCAAAAGGACGTGGACATCGTGCGCGCCAACCTCGGGAAGAAGGCTGATCCGTTGCCGAAGAAGATGACAGGCGGGCGCTGACCGCCACAAGGCCTCGGGTCCAGACTCCTGAGCCGCAGGTATTCTCAGGTGTGGTGCAATCCCGACCCGGTCGCATTGAACGAGTCATCCAGTTCCTCACGCCAGAGGAGGCGGATGCGCAGGACCGCGCGTACTGGGCCTCCTTGACGCCGAACGAGCGCGTGGCGAAGCTGTGCGAGTTGCGGGAACTCTGGATGACCGAAGATGAGCGACGACTTAAGAGAACTCTTGTCATGTTTGAAGTCGAATGAGGTGGAGTTCTTGGTCGTCGGCTCGCACGTCCTCGCATTCTATGGTCGGCCCCGCTTCACCGAGGATCTGGACGTCTGGGTTCGCAGGACTCGGGAGAACGGCTTGGCCTTGAAGCGGGCGCTCAACGAGTTCGGATTCGCGTTCAGCGAGCAGCAAGCGTTGGACTTTGTCGCGGGGCGCAACATGATCCGCATCGGCGCGCCGCCGAACCAAGTGGATTTCCTGGCGTTTCTAGGCGCCCGCGACAACGAGATGTCCTTCGAAGTCTGCGCGGAGCGAGCCCCTACTGGAGAGTTGTTCGGAGTTTCCGTTCGCTTTCTGCGCAAAGAGGACTTAGTGGCCTCGAAGCAGGCCGCCGGTCGCCCGAAAGACGTCCGCGACATCGAAGAGTTGAAGGAGCTCGATCGCTGAACGCCATGCCTAGACTCGTCGTTCCCGCCCACCTCGACCAATTAGCGACGTTGCGCGAGTTCGCCGCCACCGAGTTGGCCGCTGCAGGGTTCGAAGAAGAAGCCGGGGCCATGATCCTCGCCTTGGACGAAGCGGCGACCAACGCCATCGTACATGGCTACGCCGATCAACCTGGCGATATCGAACTGAGGATCGAGTTCGAAGGCGACGAGGTGGTGGCGACCCTGCTCGACGACGCGCCGACCCACAACCCGCTGAACGCCCCCGAGCCCGACCTCTCGCTCCCGCTGGAACAAAGGCCGATCGGTGGGCTGGGCGTCGACCTGGTCAAGACCCTCACCGACCACCAAGAGCACCGCAGCCGAGGAGAATCGGGCAACGCGCTCACCCTGCGCAAGCGGCGAATGAGCCAAACTAGAAACCCATGAACATCCGCGAAACGACCTCGGGCGGCGTCGCCGTCCTCCACTGCCAGGGAGGCTTGGACGCCACGTCCGGCCCGATCGCCGAGCGCATCATCCGGGCCGCCGCCGAAGCCCATGCCGGGCGCGTGGTCGCCGACCTCGGGCAGGTGGACTATCTGGCCTCGGCGGGGCTGCGCGTGCTTCAGGTGGGCCGGAACGTGGCTCGCGCCGCGGGTGGCGACCTCAAGCTTTCTTCGGTCACCGAGCCCGTGAAGAAGGTGCTCGACATGACGGGCTTCACGTCCGAGTTCGAGTTCTTCGAGAGTGCGGCAGAAGCGGTCGCGGCGTTCCCGCCGGTCGAGGCCAAGCCGGTCGAAGTGCTCACGGTCGAAGGCGACCTTGACGCCGCCAGCGCCCCCGCGTTGCAGAACGAGCTCATCGAGAAGGTGGCGGGCGGCAAGTACCAGGTCGTCCTCGACTTTTCGAAGGTCGTGTACATCGCCAGTGCGGGTTTCCGTGCGCTGCAGTCGGCGTGGATGGCCGCGCGCAGCCAGGGCGGCGACGTGCGGTTCGCCAACCTGCAGCCCAAGGTCGAAGAGGTGTTCTCGTCGCTCGGCTTCATGCAGATGTACGGCGTGTACCCCGACCTGCCCACGGCCGTGATGAGCTTCCAAGACGACGAAGCCGAGACCAAGCCTGCCTGATGAGCGAGGCCGCGAACGAGCTGGAACTGGCGCGCCTCGAGCGCGAAATGGATGTTGCGCGGCGTATTCAGCAAAGCTTCCTGCCCAAGGCTCTGCCCCAACCCGATGGGTGGCAGATCGCGGCGGACTTCATCCCCGCCCGGGAGGTCGCGGGCGACTTCTACGACGCGTTCCCGATGGCCAACGGGCGGCGCATCGGCCTCATCGTGGCCGACGTGTGCGACAAGGGCGTGGGCGCGGCGCTGTTCATGGCCCTGATGCGCAGCATGTTGCGCGCGTTCGCCCAGCAGCACCACGCGATGGGATGGATGGGCGGACAGGGGCTCGCCCCGGCGCGCGGCGGAGCGCCTTCGGCGGGCAGCACCGCTCTGCTCAGTGCCATCGAACTCACCAACCGATACATCGCCGAAAACCACGGCGAGTCGGGCATGTTCGCTTCGGTGTTCTTCGGCGTGCTCGACCCGGGGACGGGCGCATTGAACTACATCAACGCCGGCCACAACCCGCCCTACATCTTCTCGGGCGGCACGGTTCGGGAGCAGTTGGGTCGCACGGGGCCGGTGGTCGGCCTGTTCGCGGGGGCGAAGTACGAGGTGGCCCAAGCGAAGGTCGAACCCGGCGAACTGCTCTTCCTGTTCACCGACGGCGTTCCCGAGGCGCGCAACGAGGCCAAGGAGTTCTTCGAGGAATCGCGCCTGATCGGGACGCTGGACGCCTCGTTCGCAGCGGCTTCGGATGCCGTGGCCAAGGTTCGCGCCGAGTTGGGCGCGTTCGTTGGCGACGCGCCCCCGCACGACGATGTGACCATGATGGCCGTGCTTCGCGGGGCCAAGTGATAGCGAGTTTAGGATGGTTGATCGTTTTTCGATAAACTAGGGTAACTTTGCTATAGATGGACGCCAAAACGAACCCCTTCTCACCCGGAGCGGGAACGAAGCCGCCTGAACTCGCGGGCCGAGACGACCTCATCCTCGCCGCCGAGATTGGGCTGGACCGGATTCGCTCGGGCCGCTCCGCAAAAAGCCTGATCTTCTACGGTCTCCGAGGAGTCGGCAAGACGGTCCTCTTGAATCGAATTCGGCAAGATGCCGACAGCAGGGCGTTTATCACCTTCCATCTCGAGGCCCCCGAAGGCAGGTCGCTCCCGGGCATTCTAGCGCCGGCCCTTAGGGCTGTCCTCATCAAACTGAGCCGGGGCGCCGCTGCCAAGGACTCTGTGACCCGGGCGATGCGCGCGCTTGCGGGGTTCGTCGGGGCATTCAAGGTGAAGTACAGCGACATCGAGGTCTCGATCGATGTCGAGGAGGAACTGGGTCTCGCGGACAGTAAGGACCTCGACCTCGACCTCTCCGACCTGCTTTCCGCGATCGGGTTGGCGGCGCAGCAGAAGAAGACGGCAGTCGTGCTGTTCGTGGACGAGATCCAGTACGTTCCCGAGTCCCAGTTGGCCTCGCTGATCGTCGCCTTGCACTCGACGAGCCAGCAAGGCCTCCCCATAACCATGGTTGCCGCCGGCATGCCTCAGATCCTCGGTCAGACGGGCCGCGCGAAGTCCTATGCCGAGCGGCTGTTCCAGTTCGTGCATGTGGACAAGCTAACGGAGGACGCTGCCCGTGATGCCCTCTGCATTCCCGTCGCCGATGCGGGCGAGGCCATTTCGGATGAAGCGGTTCGCGCCATCCTTGATGCGACCCAGTGCTACCCCTACTTTCTGCAGGAGTGGGGAAAGCACTCATGGAACCTGGCTGACCGCTCGCCTATCTCAAAGAGCGACGTTGAGGCAGCGACTGTGGAGGCTCTTGCCGAGTTGGACGCCAGTTTCTTTCGGGTGCGATTCGACAGGCTCACGCCCAGCGAGCGCAAGTACCTGCGGGCGATGGCCGAGTTGGGGCCGGGTCCGCACCGTTCCGGAGACATTGCCGTTGCCCTTGGCCGAACGGCAAGCAGCGTGGCTCCAACGCGAAACAGCCTGATTCGCAAAGGAATGGTTTACAGCCCCGCGCACGGCGACACGGCATTCACCGTGCCGCTGTTCGACGCGTTCATGAAGCGCACGATTCCCGACCTCGCGAGCCTATAGCTGCACGGGGACCACGGTCGGGGCCTCGGTGAACGACGCCTGCGTCTTCGCGCGCACCTCGTCCACGGTCACGTCCGGGGCGAGCTCCTTGAGCACCAAGCCGCCGTTCTCGACCTCGAACACGCACAGGTCGGTGATGATCATGTTGACGCACGCCTTGCCGGTCAGGGGCAACGTGCACTCCTTGAGCACCTTGCTCTCGCCGTGTTTGTTGGTGTGCTCCATCACGACGACCACCCGCTTGACGCCTGCGACCAGGTCCATCGCGCCGCCCATGCCCTTGACCATCTTGCCCGGGATCATCC
>JACFNW010000076.1 GCA_019454665.1 Fimbriimonadaceae bacterium
CCTTCCACCTGGAGGATCGAGGCGTTGCTGGTCAGGCACACCTCGACGGCCACTCGCCGCTCGCGCATCATGGCGAGCAGTCCGGGCAGGTCGTCTTCCCAGGCGATCGAAATGCCGTGGCCGATGCGTTGCGCGTGGCCCTTGACGATGGTCTGCCGAATGCGGTTGCGCATCGTCTCGAAGGGCGATATCTCCAGCGTCAACTCGCCCGCGTGGAGCGTCAGCGGTGGCTGGCCGTAGCGTCGCCAGAGGTAGTCGATCATCTCCATCTGCCGCTCGAAGTTCAGGCGACCCGTCACGAAGTCCTCGGGGGCCACGATGTTGAGCGAGACCACGCGGGGGGACGCCTGGGCGATGGCCATGCCCGCCATGATCTGGGCGAAGAAAGCGTCGTTCTCGGCGAGCCGGTTGGCCGAGAACACGTAGCGCACCGTTGTGGGGCTGGCAGGGTCGAACACGTCGAACCCGAGCCGCTTGGAGATTTCGGCGTCGCGCTCCTCGACGAACTTCACCGAGGCCTCCACCAAAGCCGGAAGTCGTGGCGCGAGAGCCGCGTGGGCCTCGTCGAGGTCCTTGGTCGAAGGCAGTTTGGCCATGAACGCCGAGTACGCCGGACCTGGCGAAACCGAGGTCATCAGTTCCAGATACAGGATGTTTTGGGCGCGGGCACGGTCAATGACCTCGAACAGGATGTCGCTCGACGAGCGGCCCGTGTTCGCAGGGCCGATGTACTGAAACGTGTCGAAGAAGTGGTCGTGCCCGCTCTTCACGGCGGGGAACGAGCCGGCCATGCTCACGGCATACATGAACTGCCGATAGTAGAGCCAGTTCTCCTGCAATTGTCGCGCGGGAACGGTCGTTTCGCCTGGATCGCGTTGGAAGAGCGTCGTCTTGAGGTTGAAGTGCAACCCCGTGGCCACGGCATGGTCGAGCATGAAGTCCGAGTAGATCGCCCCCGTGACGTGGTTGTGCAGGTCCGCCCCCTTGGGCATCTGCTTCAGGAACGCGATGAGTTCGGGCTCGCTGCGCTTGGCCTTCTCGAACCGCTCGGCGGTGGACCGCTCATCGGCCCAAAGCGAGGCGAACGAGAGGGCGAGAGCGAGGACCCAAAGGCAGCGGGTGGTCTTCATGACCAAGCATAGACCACCCGCCGCGTTCTAAGCTACGCGTGCTCGGAGTGCTTCGCGGGCCAGAGCTTCGAAGCCACCATCGAGCCCCCGACAAGGGCGACCACCAGACCCAGCGAGAGCACGATCGGCACCTTGAACTTCTCATCGCCGACCCACTGGTGCATGTAGCCCGTGAACAGCAGCTTGCCGCCCACCCAGACCAGCACGGCGGCCAACGCGTACTTCAGGTAGTGGAACATGCCCACCAGGCCGCCGACGGCGAAGTAGAGCGCGCGAAGGCCGAGGATCGCGAACACGTTGGACGTGAACACGATGAACGGATCGGGCGTGATCGCCAGAATCGCGGGGATCGAGTCCACGGCGAACACGAGGTCGGTGAACTCGACGACGAGCAACACGACGAACAGGGGCGTGGCCATCCACTTGCCCACCCGCTTCACGAAGAACTTGTCGCCTTCGTAGTCGTCCGTCACGGGCATGAAGCGCCGCACCAGGCGGAGCAGGGGACTGGTTTTCGGGTCGAACTCGCCCTTCTTGGGCAGGATCATCTTGATGCCCGTCAGGATGAGGAACGCGCCGAACACGAACACCATCCAAGCGAACCGCTGAAGCAACTCGATGCCGGCGAAGATCATGATGGCGCGCATGACCAGCGCCCCCACGATGCCCCAGAACAGCACCTTGTGCTGATATTTGGCCGGCACGGCGAACGCCGAGAACACCATCCAGAACACGAAGATGTTGTCCACGCTCAGGGCCTTCTCGATGAGATAGCCGGTGAGGTACTTCATCGTGTATTCGCGGCCGACGTCGGCGCCCTGCGCCGAGAAGTGCCAGTACACGACCCCCGAGAACGCCAGGCCGAGGGCGATCCAGACGGCGCTCCAGGTCAGCGCCTCCTTGATCTTCACCTCGTGCGATTTGCGGTGGAAGACGCCCAAGTCGAGGGCGAGCAACGAGAGGATCAGCGCCATAAAGCTGATCCACAGCCACGATGGAATGTCGTACGTCATAGGTCTCCAAAACCGAAAAACCTCCACCGCTGGCGGTTGCCAAGGGTGGAGGTCTCGCGTTTCTGGCGGCGCCGGCTCGTTTCCGAGCGTATTGACGACGGTCGCCCCTGCGGTTGCAGGCGCTACTCCCCTCCGGGGGAGTTCTTCGATTGGGGCACAATGTACCCCAAACCGAACGGTGCGCACCGGCAAGGGACGTTTTCAGGTCCATTGGCGAGGGTCGCGCGTCTGAAAACCAACACCCCATGCTCGCAGCACTTCTTATTGGATGCCTGGCCTTGCAGCCCGTTGAAGTCCCTTTCCGCGTCGGCGCAGACGCCATCGTGCTGGACCTCGAGGTCAACGGCCGCAAGGTGTCGGCGATGTTCGACACGGGTTTTTCGGGCACGCTCGCGATCCAAGAGGGCGTGAACATCGGCGCTGCCTCGGGCACCCAGCGGTTGCGCGACTTCGTCGGATCGTTCGAGGCCAAGACGGTGCCGATCAAGACGCTGCGGCTTGGCGGCAGGGACCTCGCGGCGCCAGATATGTCCGCCGTCCAAAAGCCCATGGGCCACATGACGGCCAGCTACAACACGCACACGGACGGCATTTTGGGGTTCGAGCCGTTCCGCGACCACGTGCTGGAGATCAACTTCGCCCGCAAGGTGCTGGTCATCCACCCCTCGTCGCACGATGTTTCGGCGCGCACGCCGGATGGCGACAGGACCTTCCTCACGCGGCTGCTTCCCATCGGGCACGACTCGCTCGAAATGAGTGCAGTCACCCCGTCGGGGAAGCGGATGACGCTGGCGCTCGACACGGGCAACGCGTTCTTCGCCGTCACGCACCGCGACGTGCTGGAGCGGACCGAGCTTTGGGATCCGAAGGCCGAGCCGCGGTTCTTGAAGCAAGCTTACGTGGCGTCGGGGCTGGTGGACAATTTCCTCAAACGCATGCCGCCGATGACCGTGTTCGGCGTTCCCATCGGGTCGAGCGTGTGGTCCATCATCGCGCTGCCATCGAGCACGGCCGAATCGGATGGCACGGTGGGTTTCGGGTTTCTGAAGCACTTCAACACGACGATTGATTTTGGTCGGCGGCGGGTGTGGTTCGAACGCGTCTCGGACAAGGTTGAGAACGACGCCCCTGCCGAGGTGGGTCTCATCGCGCGGCGCGCCCCCCGCGAAACACGGTTCACGGTCGTGCGCATCGTCAAGGGTGGCCCCGCAGAGCAGGTGGGCGTGCGGGAAGGCGACCAACTGCTCGGTGTGGATGGCCAAGACTTGGTCAACCTGGCCGACAAAGACGTCGAGCAGCTACTGGAAGGCGCGGCGGGAACCGAGGTGCGGTTGGCGCTCTCGCGCCATGGGGCACCGATCCGCGTGGCGGCGGTGCGGCAGTCGCTGGTGAATCCCTAAGGGGATCAGGACTCGTGCGGATAGACGGCGATGCGTCGTCGGGCGGTCGGCCCTTCGAACTTCACCTGACCCTCGATCTTCGCGTAGAGCGTGTGATCGTTGCCGATGCCCACGTTGGGGCCGGGGTAGAACTGCGTTCCGCGCTGCCGAACGAGGATCGAGCCGGCCTTGACCAACTCGCCGCCGTAGCGCTTGACGCCGAGGCGCTGCGAGTTCGAATCGCGACCGTTGCGGGATGAACCTTGACCTTTTTTATGTGCCATGGGATGAAACCTCGTGGTTGGGCTTACGCGCCCGCTTGGACTTCCTTGACCCGGAGGTGCGTCTGCGGCTGTCGGTGGCCCCAGCGGCGGCGCTGGTTCTTCTTGGGCTTGTAGTTGAAGCCCACGATTTTCTTCGCCTTGCCTTGTCGGACGATTTCGGCCGTGACCGAGGCGCCCTTCACGAACGGGGAGCCGACCTTCACGTTGTCGCCATCGCAGATCATCACGACCTCGTCCAAATTGACGACGGTGCCAGGCTCGCCCTCGAGCTTCTCGACGATTAGGAGCCCTTCGGCCTCGGCTTTGTATTGCTTGCCACCGGTCTTGACGATCGCGTACATGGGTTGGATGTCCTTGCCCGACTCCCACGGGAGCCAGCAAACACGCATTATGCCCGTTCCACGGCCTCTGGGTCAAGCGGGTGGGCCTTTGAGGCGCGTTTGGTACGAAATGCCCGCCGCCGGAACCCGTTCCCTGCACAATGGCTGAGGCGTCCCACCGCATGGCGAGTCCATTGATTCGCTAGAATATGAAAAACATGTCGGAGGACGCGAAGTTGAAAAAGTGTGAAGTGTTCTACGGCTCGGTCACGGTCGGCGAACGCGGGCAGGTGGTTGTTCCCGCCGAAGCGCGCGCCGAACTCGGATTCGAGCCCGGAGACAAATTGCTGGTTATGAAGCACCCTCTCTACGACGGGATCGTCATGTTCAAGATAGACGCCGTGCGCGAGTTCTTGGACCACTTCCAAGCCGGACTCCAAGCCATCGAGCGCAAAGAGACGGAGGATGGATCTTGAATCCGACGGCGCTCTTTCTTTGGGCCGCAGCGCATCTGGCCGGCCAGTCCGGGCCGATGACGATGGACCAAGCCATCGAGGCCGCATTGGAGCACGCGTTCTCCATTCGCTTGGCCGAGGTGGACATCTCCAAGTCGGAGCAAGTGACGCGCCAACTCCGGACGGCTTTGGGGCCGACACTTTCGGCGCAGGGCACCTACACGCGTTTCGATCGGGCCACCACGTCCAACTTCGGCAGCGACAGCGTCGTGATCTCTCCGATCGACCAGAAGAAGGTGGACCTGACCCTGAGCATGCCGATCGACATCTCCGGCACCAAGCGGCTGGCGATCAGCGCGAACAAAAAACTCACACAAGCCGGGCGAGAAACCCTCGAGGCCCAGATCAACACGGTCAAGGGTTCGGTTCGAACGGCCTACCTGAACGTGCTCAAGGCGCGCGACCTGGTGAGCATTCGCAAGGAGGCCGTCGCGCTCCGCGAAGCCACGGTCAAGAACGCGCGATTGGGCTTGGAGCAGGGCAGCCTCGCGAAGGTGGACGTCGTCCAAGCCGAGACGCAGTTGGCCGCCGCTCAGGGCGAACTGATCATCGCGCAAAACCAATACGGTCTGGCCAAGAAAGCGCTCAACAGCGTGATCGGACGTCCGGTCGAAACCGAATTCGAGGTCGCCGAGGTGCAAGTCGGCGAGCGCCCGTTGACCCAGAAACTCGAGGGACTGCAGGAAACCGCCATCGGCACGCGCGCCGAGGTTCGCAGCCTGAAGACCACGCTCGACGCGTACGACACGTCGCTCAAGGCGGCCAAGCGGCTCCTGCTCCCCGACGTCCGATTGAACGTCGTCCACTCGCGCAACATTGATGCGGGCGGGTTCGGCGCGCGCAAGGAATCCACGACGGGCGTCGCCGTGGTGTCGTTCCCGATCTACGATGGCGGCAACGTCTCGTATCAGGTCGGCCAGTACAAGGAAGACCAGGCGCGGGTGCGGGTGCTGCTGGAGCAGACGCTGCTCGGAGTCTCGTTCGAGGTGCAGCAAGCCATGGCCAACCATGCCGACGCACTTGCCCGCGTAACCATCGCGACCGAAGCGGTGAGGCTCTCCGAAGAGGCCCTCCGCGTCATCCAAGTGAAGTACACCCAGGGCGAAGCCATCCAGATCGAGGTGGACCGCGCCCAGACCGACCTGACCACCGCCAAAACCAACTTAGTCATCGCCAAGTACGACGTGCTGTCCGCCTACGCCCAACTGCAGAAGGCCGTGGGCGCGGACGATCTTGGCGCGAAAGCCGAAGGAGCCAACTCTTGAATGTCCGATTGATCGCCGCCGCAGCGGTCGCGCTCGCCCTCGTGGGTTGCGTGGACCGAGAAGCCCAAAAGCAAGCCGCCAAGACCGAGGAGATCCTCTCCGAAAAGACCGTGCCCGTCACCGTCGCCGACGCGACCACGACGACGCTGGCCGAAACCGTGGACGTGCGGGGCGACATCGTCTCCGACGGCGACTCGGTGGTCGGGGCCCGTGTGGCCGGTCGGGTGGTGGCCGTGTATGTGCGCGAAGGCGACAACGTGAGCACGGGGCAACGCATCGCGAGTCTGGACAAGACCTCGCTGTTCGCCAGTCTGCGCCAGGCGCAGGCGGGCGTGGCGGCGGCGCGAAGCGCCTTGAGCCAAGCCAAGTCGAACGCGGCGATCTCGCCGGATCGAACGGCCTCGGGCGTCAGTTCCGCCGAGGCCCAGTTGCGGGCGGCCAAGACCAACTACGACAAGCTGATGGCCGGTGCGCGCGACGAGGAACGGACCCAGGCCCGGATCGCGGTGACTAAGGCCGCTTCCGATCTGGAGACCTCTCGCAAAGAGTACGAACGCGTTCGAGCCCTCTTCGAAGGCGATGCCGTCTCCCGCCAACGCCTCGAGCAGGCGCAGAACATGCTCCGCTCCGCCGAAGCCGCCCACGAAAACGCCCTGCAGCAGCAGCGCATCGTGGAGCGGGGCCCGCGCGACGAGGACGTGATCGCCGCACGCGAGGCCATCCGTCAAGCCGAAGAAGCCGTGCGATCCGCCAAGACCTCGCAACGGCTGGACGTGACCCTGACCGACCAAGTCCGCTCGGCGGAAGCCAACGTTCAATCGGCGCTGGCACAGGTGGACTTGATCCAGGAGCAGATTCGCGAGGCCGACGTGGTCAGCCCGTTCTCGGGCCGCGTCTCGGGCAAGCCCGTAGCCGTTGGCTCGGTGGTCGCGCCGGGTTCGCCGATCGCCCGCGTGGTCTCCTCTTCCGGCACCTACTTCGATGGCCAACTGCCGGAGACCCTGGTCGCGCAGGTCAAGGTGGGCGATGCCGTCGAGGTCTCGATCGACGCCCTGCCCGACCTCAAGTTCTCGGGTTCGGTGGCTGCGATCAACCCGCTCGGCCGCGAGTTGGGCCGCCTGTTCTCGGTGCGCATTCAGATTCTCGGCTTGACCGACCAACTGATGCCTGGGATGTTCGCGCGGGGTCTTCTGCGCGTGCGGGAGATTCCCGGGGCGGTAGTCGTCCCGTCGGATGCCGTCGTGACTCGTTCTGGGGCCAGCTACGTGTTCGTCGTCTCGGGCGATCAGGCCAAGCGGGTGGACGTTCGCACGGGCATGAGGCAGAACGGGAACGTCCAAGTGTTCGGGATCGAGTCGGGTCAGCGCGTGGTGGTCAAAGGAGCCGCCGGTTTGATAGACGGTGCGGCCATTCGCATCGAGGACGCCAAGGAAGGAGCGTAAGGAAGCAACCCCATGGGATTGACCAAAGTCGCCATCGCGCGCCCGATCTTCATCTTCATGCTGATGGCGGCCGCCATCCTGATGGGGTGGATCGCCTACAACAGCATGCGGGTGGAGCAGAACCCGGATGTCGAGTTCGGCGTGATCTCGATCACAACGATCTACCCCGGCGCCGGTCCGGAAGAGATCGCCGTTCAAGTCTCGCGCAAGCTTGAAGAATCGGTTTCGGGCGTGAACGGCCTGCAAGAGGTCGTGAGCATCTCGCAGGAGGGCGTCTCGATCGTGACGGCCCAGTTCGTCATCGGGACGGACATGAACGAGGCGCTCAACGAGACGCGCTCGGCGGTGGACCGCATCGTCGGCCAGTTGCCCAACGAGATCGAAAAGCCCGTCATCAACAAGGCGAACACGGCCTCCGACCCCGTGCTCACCATGGTCCTGAAGAGCGAGACCCTGGACAACCAGCAGCTCCGCGACCTGGCGGACGACAAGCTCAAGGACCGGTTCGCACGCGTGGCGGGAGTGGCCCAAGTCGCGGTGACCGGCGGCGACCAGCGCGAGATTCAGGTTCAGATCAAAAAGGACCGGCTTCTGGCGCTCGGCATCGGGGCCACCGACGTGTGGAACGCCGTGCGCGCCGCGACGATCAACCTGCCCAGCGGACGCGTGAAGCGGGGCAGCGAAGAACTCTCCGTCCGCGTGTTGGGCGAGTTCAAGACGGTCGAAGAAATCGAGAACATGGTGATCTCGGTCTCGGACCGCACCAACCCTAGCTCCCATCCCGTGATCGTGCGGCTCAAGGATGTGGCTTCGGTCCACGATGCCACGGTGGAGCGGCGCATCTACTCGCGATTGGACGGGGACGACTCGGTCACGCTGGCGATCCAGAAGGCCAAAGAAGGCAACGCCGTCGAAATCTCCAAGGCGATCCTCGAACCGCAGTTCGGTCGCCCGAGCCTGGTGGATCAGCTTGAGACCGAGTACGGCATCGAGTT
>JACFNW010000077.1:0-5845 GCA_019454665.1 Fimbriimonadaceae bacterium
CGTGAACGATCCCGCGCCCGTCGTGGTCAGGTTCAGCGATTCGACCAGGTTGTCGCGCGGGTCGCGAACTTGAACGATCACGGGCGTGTTGGGCATCGCCTGATAGGCGTCGTTGGCCCAGCGCCGCGCCAAGCCCTTGAACTCGATGGTGTGTCCGGGGCGGTAGATGGGCCGATCGGTGTAGGTGGATATCGTGACGCCGTCGCTCCGCTCGCCGCTGTTCCAGAACGAGACCATCGCGAACGAATCCGCACCACGTTGGACCAACAGCACCTGTTCGCTGTCGCCGGCCACGGGCAGTTCGACCAAGCCGCTCGCGTTGGTGACGCCTTCGGCTTTGGCTTGCTCGTTGGCCATCAACGTGACCTTGGCACCGGCGATGGGCCGGCCGCTGACGATGTCGGTGACGTAGCAAAGCGTGCCCGACGACGACGCCTTGGCCACCGCTGCCGTCGTGGTCACCATCGCGTAGGAGCCCGCTCGGGTCGTTCCCGAGGTCGCCTCGATCCAATACACGCCCTCCGGCATGGGGTCCAAAGCCACCTTTTCGATGAATACGCCTTCGGCATCCACCATCTGGGGCGTTCGCTCGAACTTGGCGACCTGGTTCTCGGGTTTGAGCATGCCGCTCTTGTTCCGATCCCACCGGAGGTCGCTGAGCACGCTGTACAACGACCCGCCCTTGGCGATCTCGTTGAAGTCGAGCCGATAGACCGCCACCTCGAGATTGGCCGCCTGAGTGAACCCCGTCAACTGGTACTCGGGCTTTTCGCCGGGTGTGTACGTGTGCGTCGAGTAGTGGAAGTCAAGGTAGGGGGGCGCCGGCGCGAGGGCGACGTCGTGAACCGTGGCCGCGCCTTCCTCGATCGTGATGGTTTGCTCCTCGGCCGTGTGGGCTTTGGCCGAGAAACTCAAGGCATACGCCCCGGCGACCACGTTGCGGAAGACGAACCGACCCTGATCGTCCGTGTGGACGTAGCGGTAGCGGTCGCCGTTGACTTCGGTCAGGTACACGGCCGCCTTGGGCAGCGGACGACCATTCTCCGACATGGTCAACGTGCCCGTCAACCCGCCCCGGGGAACCTCTTCGGTGACGCCTTGGGCCAGCAGCGCCAAACAACCCAGCACGCCGATGCTGAGGCCGATCATTCGGGCGACGAGAGGGTTGGTCTTCATGGAGTCTCTTGGGTGTTCTTGGGCGAAAGGAAGGTCAAAGCGATGGCGAGGGCGATCAACGCGACCGAGGCCTTGACGAGGAACTGGACCTTGTCGTCGCGCGAGAGGTCGAGCATGGCGTCGAGGGCGGCGAACGTCGGCAAGGCCAGCAGGCCCCAACCGAGGGCGAGCGAGTGGGTCTCTTCAGGCTCCTGATCGGACAGCATCGCCGCAATGGGGGCGATGCCGAAGCCGACCAGCATGCCGACCGCGCCCTTCGCGGCCAGGAGGACGATGCCCGTGGCCAGGGAAGCCATGCTCAAACCGAGCAACGCGCCTTCGCCGAGAGCGGCTTGCGGGGTCTCGTGGCCCTTCGCCATCGCCCGCCACTGCGCCACGGCCAGCGGGACGAGCATGGCCGCCACCAGCCCGACGATGGCGTAGTGTTGGCCGATGTCGAGCGAGCGACTGGCCTCGGTGAAGTGCTCGCGGAACAGACGGTAGACGACCAAGCCGCCCAGAGGTCCCATCGCGGCCAATCGCCGCGTCTCGCCCAACAGACCGCTGAGCGCCAAGCCCACCACGAACAGCACCGACATACCGAGGCCGCGCGCCAAGCCGAACGCGATGCTCGCGCCCGCAAGCCACACGACGGCGCACAAAATGGACGCGAACGAACTCGCCGAACCCAACGAAGCGGCGCGGGCCACGACCGCGCACACCACGGCAACGGCCACCAGCAACAGGCCATCGGCGATGGTCACGTATTGGTTCGCCGCCAAGCAAGCGCCCGCAACAGCCAACGCCGCGCCGGCGACTCCCGGCAACCACGACTGCCCTCGTCCGGCCAGCAGCGAGCGAAGCACCCAGGCGAGCACGATGGCGAAAGCCAAGGCCGTGCCGAGGCTGGAGGCCGCGCCGATCTCCGACTTCGCGCCGAGCCCGTTGACCAGCGCCACGCTCGCACCGCCCAAGTCGAGCCACGTCCACCCCCGGGCCGCGCCGAGCGCCAGACCCGCTGCCAAGCCCACCGCCACAAAGGGACCTCCGTCGGCCCAGAGTCCGCCGAGCGCCACCAGCGCTCCACCGATGCCGTAGGCGAACGCCTGGTTGCCACCGAGCGCCAGCGAAGCGGGCGCGAGGGCCAAACCGCGCGCGACCACCACGGCGAGGGCAAAGGCGAGGGCCGCGTTGCGGACCACTTCCGACGCCCCGGCCCCAAAGGCAAGGGCAAGCGCCAACAATCCGAAGACGACCGGACCAACCAGAGAGAGGGGTTTGGCGGGTGAAGTGGGCTCTTTGGGGCGTGCCAAAGGTATGGCGACGAGCGCAGCGACGAGGAGGAGCCAAGGCAAGGCTTCGGTCATGTTCCGCTTCCAAGCGAACCTGCATGTCCGACGCGCGCGTCGGGCGAGCGGCTCTACTCACAGAGACGTTCGCCCTATCGGAAGCGCCTCCTGCATTCGGCCTAGCGGATGCGGGCCGACCATCTGCCAAACGGTGACCGAGCACCTGGGCGGGCAGACCGTGGGCTTGTCGCCAAACCCGGGTCACCCTGAGGTTCGGCCCGCGCAATCCAGCACGTTGCCACGGCCCCCAACCCCCCGGACCGAAGTCTCGAAGGCGAACGCGGGGGATCGTGACCAGGGAGCCAGCCAACCTCCTCGATCCGGGGTGCCACGGTCTGTCCGGGCCCGCTCCCGTTGCCTTCTGAGGGGCGTATCTGCCCGGCAGACCGTGCCCTTCCCGCGTCAAAGACGGCTTCCGATCACGAGTCCCAACCCTGCGAGAGCTTCGTCGCGATGGAACAAGCATGGGGTCGGGAACATCGTGGCACCCGTCACGCTGAGCCCTTGGGCGACGCAGTCGCCCAAGGTGTCGAAGCGGACAGAGTGACTCGCGTCGACGTCCGGACGCATGGCTTGAGGCCTGATTCCCAGAGTCACGCCTCCCGCCGCGCCCTAAGTCTTACGCCGCCCACCGAAGTGGGACCAAGTACGCCCCACCCCGGGTCACCCTGAGGTTCGGCCCGCGCAATCCGTCACCCATCAACCGCCCGCGACTCCAGGGCCGAAGTCTCGAAGGAGACGCCGCCGAGCTAGTTTGGCATTGTTCAACCCTCCCCTCGATCCCCTCCCGATCTTCGGGAGGGGACGCGGGGTCGGTTCTTGGCGGAGTCCGGTTACTCCTTCTTCCTTCTTCCTCGCGAAGCTACGGCGCGACAGCACCCGCGAACGCGTCGTGCAGCGTGCGAACGGCGCGCTCCATGTCCGCCTCGGGGACAAGGCAACTCACCGAGAGGTCGCTGTCCGAGGTTTGGAGCACGGGCACCTTCGCCTCGTGCAGCGTCCGCAACGTCCGCAGGAAGATGCCCGGCTGCTGCAGCACCTCGTGTCCGATCACCGAGACCATCGTGCAACCCTCGGTGACCTCGGCGACGATGCGCCGCTGTTCGCCCAAGGGGCGCAGCAACCGCTCTTGAGTCTCGACTTCCTTCGTCGCGGGCCCAATCTGGAACAGGTAAATCACCGGGCGTCCGCCGTCGAGCGGCAACACCAGCCCGTCCATCAGGTCCATCACCACTTCGTACTGCGAGCGAGGCACGCCGAAGCCGAGCCCGGTCGGGCTCACGTTGATCATGAACAGGTTGATTCCGTACCGCTCCAGCATCTCGTAGACGACCGACTGGAGTTCGCGGACGTGGCTGGCCTCCGAGGATTCGAAGTTGAACTGCAGGTACACCAGCTTGCCCGTGTGCGTGACGCCCGTCACCCGTTTGCCGGGGTAATCGCTTCGCGGCACGATGCGCGTGCCCGGGTCGTCGGAAAACGTGTTCTTCACCCAAAGCGGGATGCCGTTGTTCATCGCGATCTCGGCGGCCCGAGGGTGCAAGACCTTGGCGCCGAGGTGGGCGATCTCGGCCACCTCGTCGTAGGTCACCGTGCGCAGCGTCGGCGCATGCGGCACAAAGTCGGGGTCGGCGGACTTGACGCCGTCCACATCGGTGAACACCTCGACCGCTTCCGCGCCCAGCGCCGCACCCAGAGCCGAACCCGTGGTGTCGCTGCCTCCGCGCCCGAGCGTGGTGATCTCGCTCAGCCACCCTTCGGGCGAGGCGCATACGCCCTGAAAGCCGCAGACGACCGGGATGTCGCCCTGCTCCAGAAACCGCAGAATGCCCGCCGGTTCCACTTGGGTCACGCGGGCGTTGCCGTAGTTGCCGTCGGTGTGAATGCCCGCCTGCACGCCCGTCATCGCCGACGCGGGGTGGCCAAGCGACTTGAGCAGATGCGCGAACAGCACCGCTGAGAGCACCTCCCCGCACGACATGAGCAAGTCGAGTTCGCGGGGGCGTGGCGCGGTGGGCGGGTCCACTTCGGCGAGGGCATTGATCAGGGTGTCGGTTGCGTAGGGCGCGCCGCGCCGACCGATCGCACTGACCACGACGACCGGGCTGAAGCCCTGCTCTTTGGCCGAGATCACGCGAAGCGCCGCCGAGTTGCGGGCCTCCGGGGTGGCCACGCTCGTGCCGCCGAACTTCATCACCTTGATCCTCACGGTCGGCCCCCTGCTGCGATCGGGGCGATGGCTTCCTGCAATCGCGGCACGTCGAAGTCCGAAACCACCATGAGCACGCGGTCGTGCATGTCGCCGATGTGGTCGATCTGCACGCCGCACCGGATGGCCGTGCCCACGATGCGCGCGATCAGGCCCTCCTCGTCCCTCATGTTCACGGCGTGGGCCAGCACGATGGCGCGGTGCTGCAGCACCTCGTACCGAAAGCCGATGGAGCGGATGGCCGCCTCGACCTGCTCGGACTTGGCTTCGGGAACCAAGAACGACAGTCCGGATTGCGTCAACTTCAGGAAATCAATGCTCACGCCCGACTGAGCGATGACCTCCAGGACGGCCACGCGGCTTGCGACGAGCGGCTCGGGCAACCCGCTGAAGAGGACCTGCGAGTAGCCCTCGCGCACTTCGACGCGACTGACCCCTCGCTTGCTTTCGAAAACAGTCTGCTTAGGCATTGGACTTGGCGAAGCCGAGGATGGAATCCGCCTTCGCCCAAACGTCGTCGCCAAAGGCGAGTCCGGCGGCTTGGGCGTTGGCATCCACTTGTTCGGGCTTCGTTGCCCCAATGATAACGCTGCTGACCTCGGGCCGGCGCAAGCACCAGGCCAAGGCAAAGGCGGCCACAGAGACGCCGAGCTCGTTCTCGGCGAAGGCCTTGAGTTCTTGCACGCGGGTCAGCACTTCGTCGCGAAGCACGCCGCCCATGAACATGTTGCTCTTGTCGTCCGCGCCGCGCGTGCCTACGGGAGGCGGCTGGCCCGGCAGGTACTTGCCCGAAAGGACGCCCTGCGCAAGCGGAGAGAACACGACGTTGCCCATGCCCTCGGCTCGCGTGGCGTCGAGCACCCCGTCCTCGACCCGGCGGTTGAGCATGCTGTAGCTGGGCTGGTTGCTGACCGGCGGGTTGGCGTTCATCGCCCGGGCGACAGCTGCGACGCGCGAAATCTCGTGCGCTGGCCACTCGCTCACGCCCCAGTAGAGCACCTTGCCCTGCTTGATGAGTTCGTCAATCGCCCGCACCGATTCGTCGAGTTGCACTTCGGGGTCGAACCGGTGGAACTGGTGGAGGTCCACGTAGTCCGTCTTGAGCCGCCGCAGCGAGTTGTGCACCGATTCG
>JACFNW010000077.1:5855-8333 GCA_019454665.1 Fimbriimonadaceae bacterium
ATGTGTTTCTTGCTCAAGCCACGGTCGTTCGGCTTGTCGGACATCGGGAAGTAGCACTTGGTCGCGATGAACACGTCGTCGCGCCGCACGCCTTCGAGCGCCTTCGCGAGCGACTTCTCCGCCTCGCCGGCGTTGTACACGTCTGCGGTGTCGAAAAAGTTGATGCCCAGCTCAAGGGCGCGCCGAACGATGTGCGAGGTGGTCTCGTCCTGAATCGAACGCCCGTGGGTCAGCCAGCCGCCAACGGCCACTTCGCTCACGCGGACGCCGAAGCGCCCCAACTTCCGATAGTGCATGGACCCCAATGTACCAGCAGAGGGTCAGTCGCCGGTGCGTCCGAAGTTCTTGCGCAGGATCAGGAAGTCTTGCAGGTTCACCGAGCCGTTCCCGTCGAGGTCGGCGTTGGCGTTCCAGTTCGCCGACGAGGCTGTCGAGCCGTAGGCGGAGCGTAGGAGGATGAAGTCCGTCGCGTTGATCGAGTTGTCGCCGTTGACGTCTCCGTTCACCAGCGAAGCGGCGATCTCGGCACCGTTGACGGGATGCACCGCCACGCCCGGAACCCGTAGGGCGAGCCAGTGCGAGGCTTTGACGCGAACATCCACCAAGCCCGTGTAGGGGACCGAGCGGGTGAACTTCCCTGCTCCATCGAGCGTGGCATCGCCGGACCACGTCGCGGCGAGATCGAGCGGGCCCACCGAAACCGTGACCGGTTGCCCGTTGCGGGAGCCGGCGAAGTCCTGCAATGTGACCGTGCCGCCGAGCGGGGCCGACTGGCCGTACATCTGCGTGGCAAAGTCGCGCGCGCTGCCCGATCCGTTCGACCAGCCCGTGACGGCCACCCTTCCAAAGCGGTCCACAGCCACCGAGGTCGCTGCGTCGTCGGCGGAAACCGGCCCGTTGTACCGGAACACGTACTGCTGCGCCAAGGCGGCGTCGAACTTGACCAAGACGAAGTCGAGGAACGTGCCGCTACCGAACGAGTATCCCGCGACGAACGCGTTTCCGACGGGATCGAAGGCGACGGCGGTCGCCACGTCCTCCCGATTGCCGGGACCGTTGTAGCGGGACACGTAGCGCTGGGTGCCCGTGGGCCCATAGGAAACCGCGACCAGGTCGTAGCCCGAGTTGACGCCCACGGATTCGCCGACCACGATCACGTTGCCGTACGGGTCGCGCGCGATGCCGTAGGCGGCGTCGTTGGTCCCACCGGTCCCGTTGTAACGAGCCGTCCAAACCGTGTTGAACGACGCGTCGTAGCGGATGGTCATCATGTCTTCGAGGATGGACGTTTGCGCCGAGTAACCCGTGATCGTGACCCGGCCCTGGTCGTCGGCCACGAGGTCGAACGCTTCGTCTGCAGCCGAAAGGGACGGGTTGTTGTAGTACGCCAGCCGATCTAGCCCGCCGCCCGGGGTCAGTTTGACGGTCGTCATGTCCCTGCTCGTTGACGCGGTCGAGTAGCCGGTGGCGTACACGTTGCCCGCCGCGTCGGTCTTGACCGCCGCCGCGGAATCCGCCAGACCCGCTCGGTCGAAGTGGAAGTCCCAGGCCAGCGAACCGTTGGCCAGCACTTTGATGACGGCGAAGTTGTCGCTTCCCAGCGTGGAGACCGAACCCGCGACATGGCAGACCCCGGTCGCGGGTTCGACGTGCAGGGCGCGGGGCAAGTCCGCGCCGACGGTGGACGTCCCCGAGTAGCGCCGAACCCACTGCTCGCCGCCCGAGGCGTTCAGCTTCACGAGGGCGAAGTCGAACCCTGTGGACGCGCCCAGCGAGTGGCCGACCGCATAGATGTTGCCCGCGTTGTCCGCACCCATCGCCACGATCTGGTCCTCGCCGTTGCCCGTGCCGTTGTAGCGATAGGTCCACGCGACGGTGCCGGTGGGGCCGTAGCGGACGATCCAGAAGTCGAGGCCCGTTCCCGAGCCTTGCGAACTGCCGCCCACGATCGCGCCTCCATCGGGGGCCACCAGAACGGATCTCGCCGTGTCGTTGCCGTTGGCGGGGCCGTTGGACCGGGTCGTCCAACCTAGGGACATCTGGGCTTGGACGACCGAGGTCGTCAGAATGGCGGCGATGACGAGCAATGGAGTGCGCATCGGCATATCATCAGACGCGCGCGGCGCGGCGGAGGTACTTCGTGGTCCCAGCGCCCCGTTGGAGACGCCCCCATTCCTTTAGTCCCCCTTCACCAATCGCCCAGCCAGCACCTAGCCAGCGAGAGCAAAACCATTGATCGGCACACGTAACCGTGTGCATGAAACATCCCAACGGTTAGGCCGCCCAACCTTGCGGCCTAACCGTGGGTTCCTCCGAAACAGCCCGCTTACTTGCGGTTGCGGCGTCGAGCAGCCAAGGCACCCAGTCCAATGACGAGGGCAGCCATGGAGCCCGGCTCAGGGACGACGTCGGCGTTGAACGACCAGCCCGAGAACGAGCCCGTGTCGCCACCTGCCCAGTCGCGAACCTCAAGAGTCC
>JACFNW010000078.1 GCA_019454665.1 Fimbriimonadaceae bacterium
AGCGTGGGTAGCAAACAGGATTAGATACCCTGGTAGTCCACGCCCTAAACGATGGATACTAGGCGTCGGAGGTTTATACCCCTTCGGTGCCGCAGCAAACGCATTAAGTATCCCGCCTGGGTAGTACGGCCGCAAGGTTGAAACTCAAATGAATTGACGGGACCCCGCACAAGCGGTGGAGCATGTGGATTAATTCGATACTAACCGAAGAACCTTACCCAGTCTTGACATCTAGTGTAAGCTCCCGAAATGGAGCCCTCTCCCACAAGGAGACACGACGACACTTGTTGCATGGCTGTCGTCAGCTCGTGCCGTGAGGTGTTTGGTTAAGTCCAGCAACGAGCGCAACCCTCGTTCTATGTTGCCAGCGGGTCATGCCGGGAACTCATAGGAGACCGCCGGTGTAAACCGGAGGAAGGTGAGGATGACGTCAAGTCAGCATGGCAGTTACGACTGGGGCTTCACACATGCTACAATGGGCGAAACAGAGGGCACCGATACCGCGAGGTGGAGGAAATCCCAAAAATACGCCCCCAGTTCAGATTGCAGTCTGCAACTCGACTGCATGAAGTCGGAATCGCTAGTAAACGCAGGTCAGCTATACTGCGTTGAATACGTTCCCGGGGTTTGTACACACCGCCCGTCAAGTGATCTGAATTGTCTTCACCCGAAGTCCGTGGCCTAACCGCAAGGAGGGAGCGGCCGAAGGTGAGGGGAGTAAGGAGCACTAAGTCGTAACAAGGTACCCGTACCGGAAGGTGTGGGTGGATCACCTCCTTAAGGACTTGAATTCGGCGTCGCACCGCGACAATGCCGACATGTCTAGGTATAACGATTTGCACGCGAGCTTTCACAAGAAGCCCCTCGGAAGAGGGGCTTCTGTCGTTTGTCAGGCTCGGGTTGGCGTTGGAGGGACCTGCTCCGTCGGGTCCTCATCAAGCGTGGGCACGACGGAGCGTGCCCCTGCAAGACCTTTCAGTTGCCGCGAGTCGAGTACGGGCGGCCGAACAGCACCGACCCCAGGCGAGCCTTCACCAGGGCGAACGAGACCAGCCAGGTGAAGAAGTAGATCGCCAAGTAGAACCACACGAGCGGCATGGGGAACTTGCGCAGCACGTCGGTCACGCGCGGACCGCTCAACAAGAACATCACGGCCGGGTGCAACAAGAACAGGGGCAGCGACAAATCGCCCACGGCTCCGAGCAAGCGATGGACCGAAGGCAGCCGCGCCTGCAACCACTGCGCCAGCCGCAACAAGACCAAGCCCGTGCTCACGGCATAGATGTGCGCCGACATCGCGTACACCATCGCCTCGACGCCCGGCAACTTCGCCGCGATCAGATAGGCCTGCCAGCCATAGACCGCTCCGCATCCCGCCCATAGCAGCACGAACAGCGGCCAATAGCCCCGCCAGGCGTCGTTCCAGCGATCCCATCGCATCCCCAGCCAGAGGCCGACCGAAATCGCGGGGATGTACCAGAGAAACGTGGTGGCCGGATAGGGGAACTTGACCTGCCGCTGCATGAGATAAACGCCGTACTCGAGCGCGAACGATGCCAGGAGGACCGCCCACAACGGCCACGAGACGCCCCGGATGATCGCATAGAACGCGGGGAACAGCAGCGCCACCTGGAGCAGCAGGATCATGAAATACAGGTGGAAGTACATCTTCCCCGACAAGAACAGTTTCGCCAGATTCATCGGGTCGGCGGCCAGCGCGGGCAGCGTCGGCGGGCCGAACGGCCACCCGCTCGCGACCGGATTCAGGTCGTAGGGGCTCTTGAGCATCGTCAGGCGAAAGCCGAGATAGAAGAGGAACCAGATGGCATAGGGCGCGATCTGCCGCAGGGCGCGGCGCTTGTAGAAGCGGCCCCAGTCCATCTGCTTCCCTTTCGCGCTCATCGTGAGCAGGATCACCGAGGCCATGAGGAACACGGGGACACCCCAGTGGAACATGCGGTTGACGCCCGTGAAGAACCACCAAGTCTTCGAGCCTTCGGTGGTGAACTTGGCCAGGGCGTCGGGGTTCAGGGCATGGTGCAGGATGACCTCGGAGATGCCGAAGCCCTTCATCACGTCGAAGGTCTCGTCGCGCTTTTTGGGGGGCGGGGGCTCGGGCGGCGCAGTCATCGTCCGGGTGACCCATCTTACGCGAATCGGACCTCCAGTTTCTCCCGACCGCTCCGAAGATTGAGCCACAAGCCTACCGACAGCGCCATGTGGAACGCGATTTCCCTTCTGGGCGCACCTCCTGTGGCAACGACGGCGGCGAGCCCGGTCGGCAAAGACACCGACTGCTGGACTCGATCGTTGATCGAAGCCTTCGAAGATGCGACCCCGGTAGGGCGAGAGGTCGCTCTGGAGCCGAATGCTCCCGAGACTCGACTGGACTCCGCCCCGACCGAGAATGACACCGACGAGGTGTCGGCCGAGCCGTTGGTCTTCCTTCTGCCTCTTCCGGTCCTCGCACTTGCTTCCACGCCGTTGAGCGGGACGCCTGCGGAGCCTCCGACTCGGGTGGTCGAGGCGTTGGGCGATGAGGCTCTTCAGGTCTCGCCTACGATTTCCAATCCTTGGCCGGTGACTCGGGCTGATGAGGTGTCGGTGCACGAGGCTCGTCAAGTCCCGCCCACCAAGAACGAGCCCCTCGCTGGCGAGACGATTCCTGCCACACCCCGAGCGGCTACGACTGCGGAGCCGCAAACTCCGGAAATCGAGGTGGCGTCGCACCAAGCTCCTCAATCCCCGGTCTCCCAAGGCGAGCCAACCCATCGCGAGCCGGTCATCCACGAAGCGGCCGACTTCGAGGTCGCGTTCGAAGCCAATTTCCTCGACCCGTTGGCCGAGCGGCAGCAAGTCGCCAAGCTCATGGCGGGCGAGCCCGAGGCCGCCGAAGTCGAAGTCGTCCGCACCAAGCCGACCGCCGAACGCGACGAGGCCGAGCCCCAGGTTTTGCGCGCCTCGACCGAGCCTGTCGCGCAGAAAGCGACCGATGGCGACGCCCCCAGCGACCAGCGCCATGATTCAGAGGCCCGCCGCGAGCAGGCCATCGCCCAGGTCAAGGAGCGGCTGGAGACGCTCGACCTCGGTCGGCCGCAGCGCGTGACCATCAAGCTGAACCCCGAGGAACTCGGTCAGGTCGTCATCACGCTCAGGCGCATCGGTACCAGCGTGGAGACGAGCATCCACGCTGAGAACCCCCAGACCCGCGAAGCGCTGGGCCAGGGCAAGGAAGCTCTTGCGGGCGCCCTTGAACAGCGACGGTTCGAACTGACCAACTTCCGAGTGACCAACCTTCGCGAATCCGAGATGTTCTTCGGGCAGTTCGGTCAGCAGCACGGTGCCCCGCAACAGCGGCCGCACTCGAGAATCACCCCGGTTTCTCCAACCGAGACGCGCAACGGAGTGTGCGGCGTTTCCCCTCGTCCCCTCGCCCGCACGGGCTACGTCCCCAAGGGTGTGGACCTTTGGATCTGAAAGGAGCCAAACCATGACCACGACCGCAACGCAATTCAACCCCTACAATCCCACCGGGCAGACGCGGAAGCTGAGCCAGGAGATGGATATGGAGCAGTTCATGAGGCTGCTCACGGTCCAACTCGCGACTCAGAACCCGCTCGAGCCCATGAACGACCGCGACTTCTTCGCCCAAATGGCGCAGCTCGGCACCGTGCAGGGCTTGGACAAGATCCAAGGCTCGCTCGAGGTCGCCCAAGCCAGCAGCCTGATCGGCAAGAAGGTCACGGCCACCCGACCGCTCACCGAGACGGGCACCAGCCAGGCCGATACGGTCACGGGCACCGTGAAGTCGCTGACCATTCGCAACGGCGAGTACTACCTCGGCGTCCAGAAGGCGGATGGCGGCATCGTCGAAGTCAAGATGGCCAACGTTCGGTTGGTCGAGCAGGCGTAAGACCATGACCAACCCCGTGCTGAACAGCAAAGTCGCCGAACTGGTGCAGACGCGTCCGAGCGTCGCACCGAAGCACAACCCGGCCGTTCCGCGCGACGAGTTCGCCAATCTGTTCGCCGACAAGCTGAAGCTCAGCGGCCACGCCAAGACGCGCCTGGAGAGCCGGGACATCCAGCTCGGCGCGGCGGAGTGGCAGCGCGTGCTCGGCGGCGTGGACAAGGCTGCGGCCAAGGGATCGCGCGAGAGCCTTGTGCTCCTCGACGACGTGGCCCTGGTCGTGAGCGTGAAGAACCGAACCGTGATCACGGCCGTGGACCGAGCGAACCTCAAGGACAACGTGTTCACCAACATCGACAGTGCGGTGGTGGTGTAACCCAGACAAGTCTTTCCGGGTGAAAGGGCATCAACGAAGTGGACGCGAAAGCCTCGCGAGCTTCATCCTCTCCGCCGAATGCGGAGGGCCCTGGAACCCCCTGACCCCAACACACAGAACCTCAGGAAAACCAGAACAATGATGCAAGCCATGCTCTCCGGAGCCTCCAGCATTCGCGCCCACCAGCAGCGCCTCAGCGTCGTCGGCAACAACCTCGCCAACCTGAACACCACGGGCTTCCGCGCCTCGCGGATGAACTTCATGGACCTGATGTCGCAGACCCTGCGCGGCGCCAACGGCCCCTCGACGGGACGCGGCGGTCTGAACCCCGTTCAGATCGGCACGGGCGTGCAGGTCGGCTCCATCGGCCTCGACATGAGCTCCGGCTCGATGACGGCCACCAACCGGCCCACCGACCTCGCGATCCAGGGCAACGGCTTCTTTATCGTGAGCGACGGCGCGAGCCAGTACTACACCCGCGACGGCGGCTTCGACCTCGATGCGTCGGGTGCGTTGGTTCACCGAGGCACAGGCCTGCGCGTGCAGGGCTGGATGGCCGGTGCCGACGGCACCGTCGCTTCCAGCGGCGCGACGACCAACGTCTCGGTGCCCACGGGTGCCACGTCCTCGGCACGCGGCACCACGACGGTTTCTGTCAACGGCAACCTCGATGCCGCCGCAGGAGCCACGGGCGAGACGACGACCACGATCACGGTTTACGATTCGCTGGGCAACAAGCGCGAACTCAACGTGCGCTTCTTCAACCAGCAAACGCCGGCCGCAGCGGGCGCGCCGGAGGGAGCGGCTTCTAGTTGGGACTTCGAAGTCACCGAGGGTGGCACGGTAATCGGCGGTACGGCCTCGGGCGCGGGCCCGATGTTCTTCGACGGCGCGGGCAAGGCCATCGGCGGCGACGCGTTCAGCTTCAGTCTGCCGGCTTCGGGCGGCGCACCGGCGCAGAACGTGGGCCTGAACCTCTCTTCGATCACGCAGTTGGCGCAAGCCAGCCAGGTTCGATTGGCCTCGCAAGACGGCTATGGCCCCGGCACGCTGACGTCGTTCTCGATCGTGCCCGACGGCACCATCGTGGGCATCTTCTCGAACGGCCAGACTCAGCCGCTGGGCCGCGTCGCGACGGCCGTGTTCGCCAATCCCGGCGGCATGAACCAGGTCGGCGGCAACATGTTCACGTCCTCGGGCAACTCGGGCGATGCGCTGGTCGGCGCACCGGGCTCGTCGGGCCAACCGGCGGTGTACTCGGGCTACCTCGAGACCAGCAACGTGGACCTTGGCTCCGAGTTCACCGACATGATCGTGACGCAGCGCGGCTACCAAGCCAACACGCGGGTGATCACGACGGCGGACGAGATGCTGCAGGAAGTGCTCTCGATCAAGCGCTGATCCTCTCTCTGGGAGGCTTTCTTGCGGGCGGCCCGATGGGCCGCCCGCTCGGCGTTTGGGCTCAGCGTGGGACGGCAACGGGTCGGCCGGTTTGGAGCGACTCGACGATAGCCCCCATGAGGAGCACGGTCTCCAGGCCTTCCTCCAGATCAGGGCTGTTGGGCCGGTTGTTCAGCAGACACGACGCGAAGTAGTCGGTGTAGTTGCAGAACTCGCCGTAGTGCATGCCCTTGAGTTCGTGGCGGTAGTAGTAGCCCGTCATCGCGTGGTGGAAGTCCTCCTCGACCTCGACCCCATTCTCGTCGTGGCGGTTGAAGCGCAGGTCGGGGTAGCGGGCGAGCGAGGAGCCTTCGCTGCCCATGAGGAAGCATTCGATGAGTGCGCGGGCCTTGGGCAGTTCGTGGAACCCGTAGTTGCCCAGAACTCGGCCGATCGCGCCGGATTCGGCCACCAATTGGGCCGAGATGGCGTCGGGCGTCTTCATGCCGAAGCGCTTGCCGAGCGCCGTCGTGGTGCCGTAAGCGTGCACTTCGCGGATCGGGCCGAGGTACCAGCGGCACAGGTCCACAGGATGGCTGAGGCCGAGGTAGGCCCAGTGCGTCGTGTCCACGGTCCACGGGCTCTTCTCGTAGTACCAGTCCATGCGGTGGTTGTAATGGGCGTCCACGACTTCGACGGCCCCGATGCGGCCCGCCTCGAACTCCTCGCGCTGACGCTGGAACGGCTCGCCGAAGCGGGTGCTCTGGCCGACTTGTAGCCGCTTGCCCGACTTCCTTGCGGCCTCTCGGATCCGGTCGGCTTGGGCGGGGTCGTTGACCAGCGGCTTGGTGCAGATGACGTGCTTCCCCGCTTCGAACGCCGCCACGATCTGATCGGCATGGAGCGAATCGGGCGTGTAGATGGCCACGATGTCCACGTCGGGCCGGGCGAGCATTGCGGCGTAGTCGTCGGTCACCCACACGTGCGGCGCGGCGGCCAGCGCCGATTCCCGCTTCTCGGCCGAGAGGTCGCAACCGGCGACGGCTCGGCAGAGGCCCGAGGCGCGTAGGGCGACGAGCAGCGTGTGCCCTTCGTGCAGGCCGACGATGCCGACGCCCAACCTTTGATCTTCCGGCAGGGTCCCGTAGGAGCGCCGGTGGCCGACGGTGGGCAGGCCGGTGGGTTGGGAATCGGGGTGCAGCAGCATTCTCCTGATTATTCCCGCGTGCGCCGGGCAGGAATCGGGCCTGCGCGTGTCCAATCACCAGACATCATGCGCAAGCGTCTCGCACTCGTCGTCTTGGCGGCGGCGGTTTTGTTGGCCCCGGTCGCCTCGCAGGTGTCGGCCCAAGTCCAATCACCCGTCTTCGACGCTCTCCAGTGGCGGTTGGTGGGTCCGTTCCGGGGTGGGCGCTCGCTGGCCTGCGCGGGAAGCAAGGCCCGGCCCAACGAGTACTACTTCGGCGCGACCGGCGGCGGCTTGTGGAAATCCACCGACAGCGGCGACAACTGGGAATGCGTTTCCGACGGCTTCTTCACAGCGGCTTCGGTGGGAGCGGTGGCCATCGCCGAAAGCAACCCTGACATCGTGTACGCCGGGGGCGGCGAGAAGGACATCCGGGGCAACATCTCGCACGGCGACGGGATGTACAAGACGACCGATGGCGGCAAGACGTGGACGCACATCGGGCTGCGCGACACCCAGACCGTCTCGCGCATCGTCATCCACCCCGAGAACCCGGACGTGGTGTACGTGGCGGCGCTTGGCCACATCTACGGCCCGAACAGGGAGCGTGGCGTGTTCAAGACCACCGATGGCGGCAATTCTTGGACCCAGATCCTGTTCGAATCCGAACGAGCGGGCGCGATTGACATCGAGTTCGAGCCCGGCAACCCCGAGACGCTCTATGCCGCGACGTGGGAAGCGTGGCGCACGCCCTATACGATGAACTCCGGCGGACCGGGATGCAAGCTCTGGAAATCCACCGACGGCGGCGCGACGTGGAAGGACATCTCGCGCAACCCCGGGTTGCCGGCGGGCGTGCTCGGCAAGATCGGCATCAGCGTCTCGCCCGTCAACCCCAAGCGGGTGTGGGCCATCGTTGAGGCGCACGAGGGTGGCGTGTTCCTTTCCGACGACGCCGGCGAGACGTTCACGCTGGTCAATCAGAACCGCAACTTCCGCCAGAGGGCTTGGTACTACACGCACATCGTGGCCGACACCGCCGATGTGGATACGGCCTACGTCCTGAACGTGAGCATGTACCGCACGCGGGATGGCGGTAAGACGTGGCAGACGGTGGGCACGCCCCACTCGGACAACCACGACCTTTGGATCGCGCCCGACGACCCCAAGCGCATGATCAACGCCAACGACGGCGGCGCGAATGTGTCCAAGGACGGTGGGGCAACTTGGACGGAACAGGACATTCCAACCGCGCAGTTCTACCACGTCAC
>JACFNW010000079.1 GCA_019454665.1 Fimbriimonadaceae bacterium
CGCCCGCCGATAGCCCGACGGCGCGTAGTTCGGCAGCGAGCGGTGGAGCGTGTAGCCGTTGAAGAACACGATGCTGCCCGCCTTGACCTCCACGGGCACGGCCTCGTCGTTCGAATAGGGGAAGCGGCGCGCTTCGAACGCGCAATCGAACCGGGCGTCGCCGTGCCACTCCTGAAAGTAAAGGATGCCTTGACGGTGCGAGCCCGGCAAAACCCACAGGCAACCGTTCTCGACCGTGGCGTCGTCCAGGGCGATCCATGCGCCGGCCAGCGAACGGTCGCGCGTCGGGATGTAAATCTCGTCTTGGTGCCACGCTTGACCGGGTTTGCCCGAGGCCTTGATGAACAGCATGGACTGCATGCACTTGACGTTCGGGCTGATCACGTTTGTCAGACACTCGACGATCGCCGGATGCGCGAGGGCCCGTTCCATGAGCGGCGACACCTTGTGGGGGAAGTGGATGCACAGAAACCGGCGCATGGCTTCGGCGTCGGTCTCGCCGGGAAGGCCGGGATCGGAGCCGGGCAACGGACCGCGTTCGCCCCTGCAGATGGCCAACGTTTCGCGGCGCAGTTCCTCGACTTCCTCAGGCGTCAGTGCGTCTTGCAGGACCAGAAAGCCCTGCTCGGCATAGAAGCGCGCGGCCTCCTCGCCGACTGGTCGCTTGAACCAACCCGCGGGCGGCGAGCCGTTTATCCACGAAGACCAAGGGGCGAGACGGCGCTGTTCGGCGAGGGCGTTCCAACTGGCAGTGTTGGTTTCCATGGGCGTATCCCGACTATACAGGATGCAGCGGGGTTGTGTACCGGACCTTCGCATGGCGCAGGTATCGTCCCTTCATGTCGGAAGTCGTGTTGCACATGGCCGTTTCGCTGGATGGATACGTCGAAGGACCGGACCGCGACCTCGGATGGCTGATCGAAGACCCGGGGCTGGATTTCGAGCCGTTTCTTCGGAAGGTGGAGATCATGTTGATGGGCCGGCGGACCTACGAAACGGCCCTTGACCTCGGCTGGCCGTACGAGGGGATGCGGGCCTTGGTCTTCTCGCGCGACCCCTCGTTCGAGGTTGCCGACGAGCGGGTGGAGTCCTATACCAAGGGAGTGGATCGGTGGCTGGAAGAGGAGCGGCCCTTGCTGGAAGGCGACGCCTGGGTGGTCGGCGGTGCGCCCCTAGTCCGCGCCTTCATGGATGCCGACGCCGTGGACCGCATGACCTTGGGCATCCACCCGGTCGTGTTGGGGGGCGGGGTGCCGTTGTTCGAGCAGGGAACGCCACGACGCGAGTTCCAAACCCGCGCGGTGGATTCGTACCGCGGGGGTTTGGTGCTCGTCGAATACGAACGGGTCCGCTGACGCTTTACTTGCGGTTGGCGTCGCCCATCTGCTTGGCGTAGCGCCGCATGAACTTCTCGACGCGGCCGGCAGAGTCCACGAGGCGCTTCTGGCCCGTGTAGAAGGGGTGGGTGAACGCGCTGATGTCCAGGCGGATGACGTGGTGCGTCACGCCGTCAATGACGCGCGTCTCGTCGGTCTTGTGGGTGGAGATGCCCGTCCACTCGTGCTCGCCATCAACGAACAGGACCGGATAATTCTTGGGGTGGGTGCCAGACTTCATGAGCGTTCCTACTGCGGCGCCGATTGCCGACCGGCGCACGAACACAAAAGGATACCCGGACCGACCCTGCAGGGTCAAATCCGGGTATCCGAGGGTGGCGAGTCGCCTTAGCGGCGTCGGCGTCGCGCCAGAGCGGCCAAGCCGATGCCGAGAGCGGCGAGGGTCGCCGGCTCGGGAACCAGCTCGACTTCCGCATAGGAGAACTGGAACGTCGCGCTGGCGGACGTCGTGTTGTCTCCGATGAACAGGAAGTTCGGCGTCTCGTACGGGTCGATCGGCCCGACGAACGACGTGTAATCCTTGGTCGCCGCAGAGTACAGCAGGTTGTCGTTGAACCGAACCGAATAGTTGCCGCCGATCACGGTCACGTCCACGCGGTTCAGGCCTGCCATGCCCGTGCCGGCGCCTGTGGTGTCCACAAAGCCGCGCTCCTGGGACTGGTGGTGCTCAAACAAGGGCGTGTCCGTCTGGCCCCAGATCTCGTCGGTCCAGACGCCGAGTTCGATGCCCTTCATGTCAGAGCCCAGGATGATGAAGCTGAGCCCCGCGCGGTCGGCCAAGCCATCGGGCGGGTTGCTGTGGTCGGCCGTCGAAGCGCCATGGTCTTCGGCGATCACCTTGATGTCGAACCGAAGTCGGAAACCGACCACCGGGTCCAGGTTGAAGGGAGTCACGGCGCCCCAGCCCGCATAAGGCAGGTAAGCCGCCGACGTGTTCAGTGTGGTGTAGCCCGAACCGCCGGGAGGGGTCACGACCGCCGTCCCAGCCGGAAGGTTCTGGTACAGCCAGCCTTGGGCGTCGGGGGTGCTGTTGAGGGCACCCGAGTAAAGCGGAATGACTTGGGCAAAGCCCGTCGTGCCAACGCCCAGGCCGAGCCCAAGCGCGAGCAACCTCGCGTATTGCTTCATGTGAACCGATCATCTCTCTCTGGCGCGGCTCGTTGACCGCACCAACCGAAGTATAGCGACCCTACGGCCAAATGAATCAACGATTTAACGTAAAGATTTCACGAGGAACACGAACTCGGCCGAACCGCCTGGCAATCCGTCGCCGGAGGGCCATGTCCCGGAGTGTTCGCCGTCGAGTTTCAAGCCCGTGGCCGAACCCGTCAGCGAGTCGCGAGCCGTGACTTTGTACGTGTCTGGCTGAAGCGGACGGGCTAGGCTGAGCGTCGCCCGACGACCGCTCAAGGACGTGTGAACGCCGAACTTGACCGATCCCGTTCGGCTGCCAACGATGGAGAAGTCGCTGGAACGGGCGTTCACGGCGGTCGTGAAGTCGATCTCGACGGACCGCACACTCCGGGCGTTCAGATCGAAGTGGCGTGGGGAAGTTGCCACGATCACCGGCGGGCCCTCTGCATAGGTCACGCGCTCGATGCCCGTGTTCAGCACCCAGCCGTCGGGGTCGAGCGCGGGAGTGCCGGGGTCGGCCGAGACGGGGAGGGTGTAGTGCTGCGTGCGCGCGGAGTTCCAGAGCGTGGTGTCCAAACCCGTGCCGCGCAAGCCGACCGGCATGGCGAAGGTGGGCCACGCCAAGCTCTGCCGTTGCTCCAGCGAAACCAGCAGGTAGTCCTTGCCGGCGATGCGGCGCAGCTCGCTGCCCCAGCGGTAGTTCGGCGCGCCGGGCTGGAAAAGCCACGGATCGAAGAACCACGAGAGGTCTCGCGCGGCGACCTGCTCGGCCGTTTCGATGAAGTCCTGCGTGGTGGCCGTGCCCCACGCGTGACGCGCCCGGTGTTCGGCGAGGATCGCGAAGAACGTGGCGTCTCCCACGACCTTGCGGAGCATGTGCAGCACCCAGCCCGCCTTGCGGTACGAGAAGTTGCCGCTGAAGATGCGCGAGACAGAGGTTGGGTTCGGGATGTACACGGTCCCATCCACCGAACCTGGTCGACGGGATTGCATGGCCGACTTGAGCGCGGGCAACCCGCTGCTTCCGGGCTGGCGCTCGGCCCAAAGCGCCTCGGAATAGGTCGCGAACCCCTCGTTCAGCCAGATGTCGCTCCACGTCTCGCACGTGACCAAGTCGCCCCACCACTGGTGGGCCAACTCGTGGGCGGTGAGCGATTCGCCCCAACCGCCTTGGCCCGACATCGTTTGATGCTCCATTCCTCCGCCGAAACCGAACTGATAGATCCCATACTTTTCGCCCAGGAACGGATACTCGCCGAAGATAGGGCGGAACGCGGCGAGCATGTCGCGCGAGCGTTCCCAAAGCGCCCGCCGGTCGGCGTTGTCGTGCTCGGGGTAGACCATGAAGTCGAGCGGCATGGTCCCGTTCGGCGATTCGTAGGTGGTCCGCCACGAGTTGTAGTCGGCCACGCTGAACGCGACCAGATACGGCGCCATGCGGTAGCGGGAGACGAACCGGTGACGGATGAGGCCGTTCGGGGCGGTCGTGGTGCCCGATGGGAGGCCGTTCGCCGCCACCGACAACCCTGGCGGCACACCGATTTCCAGGTCCACGGTCGCCTTGTCGGTGTTCACGTCCTTGGCGGGCCACCACGTGTAGGCGAACCACGGCTCGCTCAACGTCGAAACGTGCGGCATGCCGTTCGCCTTGGTGGTGAACAGGATCGAACCGAAGCCCTCGCCTTGCGGTGGCACGCCCTGGTACGCGACCTCGATCGCGAACGCCTCGCCGTTCTTGTAGGTGCGGTCCAGCGGGACCCGGATCGTGGCAGCGTCCAACCGCTCGTAGGTCACGGTTCGCTCGTTCTGGATCACCACCACCGCGAACGCGTTCGAGATTCGGATGTCGATGGAGTTCAGTTGCGACGTTCTCGACCTTCCGTGGATCACACAACGGCCCACCAACCGCCGACCCGGAATGTCGAGGTCAATGGAGAGTTGATAGTGGATCACGTCCGACGACGCATCAAGGCTCGAGGGCGGCAACAGCAGTGCGGCCAGAGGCAGCGGTTCGCTTCGCGCGGCGGAGCACTGGTCGCAGCCTTGCCACGCGAAGGGAGACGCGGCCACGAACAACGCCAAACTGCCGGCGAGGAACCGCACGAAGGGCCTCATCGCCCTTCATGATACATCGCGCTTACGAACCGCCCGCGATCGCCTTCAGAACCTGCTCCAGTCGCTCGCGGTCGGAGCCCTGGGCGGCTTCCTTGAGCTTCTCGACGGCCATGCGGTGGGCGATGGTCAACGCGTCCTCGGGCTTCGCCTCGACCTCGGGGAGGACGCCGGTGCCTTCCCAGTTCTTGCCCGTGATCGGATTCTTGGCCATGCCGACGGGGATGAACGCCGAATAGTGGTCGCCGAGCCGAACCGTGCCGCCCGGATTCGCGCCGCCCCAGGTGCTCTCCCCGATCAGCGTGGCCCGCTTCTGGGTCTGGAGGTTGTACGCGAACTCCTCGGCGCCTGAGCCGGTGCGCTTGCCGACCACGACGAAGATCGGCTTGTCGAAGTACGCATGCTCCTTGACGGGTTCCGTGATGAAGTCGTTTCGCACCAGTTGGTCGCCCCGGCGCATGAGCAGGCTGTTCACATGCGTGGGCTTGTCGAACAGATAGCTGCAGATCATCCGGACGGTCGAGGGCGAGCCGCCACCGTTGCCGCGCAAGTCGAAGATCAGCGCATCGGTGTCGGCGACAAAGGCCATCGCCGCTTCGACCGGACGCCGGGCGATCGCGGGGTCGCTGAACATGTTGAACCGGATGTAGCCCACGTTGCCTTGCAGCCGCTTGACCTCTTCGAACCCGGCGTTGGCCTGCCGCATCTGCTTCGCCATCGCTGCGATTTCGGCCTCCGAGGGCTCGGCGGCTTGGGCTCGGGCGGGAAGGGGAGTCGCACTGAACCGCACGCGAAGGTGGGCGTCGGAGCAGACGCTGTTGACGTCCTTCGACAAGGCCATCGCGAACGCCTCGCCCGTGGTCGCCTCGTCGTAGGCACCCGACTTCAGCCGGTCGCGAAGCAACTGGGCTGCGGCCTCGCCCTTGTCCTTGAGCACGTACCGCTCGGTCATCGCTTTGGCCAGAGCATCCACGACCTGGGCCTTGTCGTCCTTGGACGCTTGTGGCATGGAGAGGGCAGCCACCGCCAACAGCAGCAGCGTGGAAAGGTAAGAGTGCTTCTTCATCGCGAGTTCAGGTCGTTACGCTGGGTGGCGGGACAGGAGTTCCCGTTCCCGGCGAGGAGGTGTGGGACAAAAAGCGAGGGCGCATCGCGCCGAGACAAGCCCGGTGGACGATACGCCCCGCAAGAGAGAGGCCTTTCGGCGCAACTCTCACGTGCCCTGGCCGACTCCGAAGAGTCCGCACTCGCACAATCTTCGACCTGGGCACAAGGCCCGTTGCGGTCGAAACCGATCTCAAGTCATTGCTTCGGCGTTGCCGCCTCAGCGCCCTACCGCGATAGTCCTAACCAGACTAACAGCAAGATGGCTTGCTTTCGGTGTTGCAGAAGCTCAAACCCCGCTGCGAGAGCGGCTTTCGAGACATCTACTGAGCCGATTCCTCCGGATACGGGGAGGACGTTTGCTTTCGCTCTCTGCGGCTCGATCCCGCCGCGTCGGCTACACAAACATCGTATCACGACTTTCGCCAAATGCCAAGGACTTTTTGAGACTTCTCGCAAAAATCCGCTTTGTCCACGTTAGTTTTCCCCACGCAAGGCATCTTTTCCACCGCTGGAAGCGAGCACGCGGGTCACCTTGTGTTTCAGGGTCAGCTTGCGTAGCACCGGGTCGCCCTTGCCGCTGAGGGGGCGCACGGTGCTGGTGGCCGTGCTCGACATCTCGACCAGCGCGAACACGCCCCGCTTGCGGTCGAAGGTGGCCGTGCCTGTGCCGCGCATCTCGGTGTCCACGGTCGAAGCGGCCTCGGCGCGCTCCTTGACGGCGTTCCGGTTCTCGTCCTCCAGGGTGGAAAACGACTGCGAGACGACCAACGCGATGACGGCCTGCTCGTCGGTGAGTTTCTTCACCGTCGCCTCGTAGCGCATCGGCGCGCCGCCGAAGTCGCGTTCGAACTTCCACGTCTGGTCCTGGGCGAGCGGCCCCTCGGGCCATTCCAGGGGGATGAACGTGATGTCGGCGAGCCGGTCCTGCTCCAGACCGGGCAACTTGATCGGCAGCCCGCTGCTCTTCGCTTCGGTCTTCACGGTCTTGCCGCGCCCCGTGATGTCCACGGCATGCTTGGGGAAGAAGTCCACGACGGCTTCCAATTCGAGCGGCATCTTAACGTCGTTGAACTTGAGTTCGAAATCGGCGACCTCGCAGGTCAGGCGTCGCTCCGATTCCCTCGGGGCCACGCCTTCGACCTTCAGGTCCATGCGGATGTCCACGGCGCCCTCGTTCCCGCCGAGGATCGGCAGATAGCCCTCGAACCGGTCTTCCATGCGGAACGTGTGGGTGTCGCCCGGGGCGAACCCGTAGGCGAGCGTGGCGAGAGCGAGGCCGAGGACAATCATGGTTCCTCATGATATACGCCCGAGCAGGCGCGGGTGTGCTAACTTTGGGTCATGCGCGAACTCACCCGTCGCGAAGTTCTCGTCGCCGGAACCGCCGTCACGCTCGGACCGAGCGTTTTTCTCAAGCGGTCAAGTTACGACGGCCTCGAATCGTTCGATTTCGCCTACTACAGCGATTCGCACGTGAGCCTTGAACGGAACCGAAAGGAATGCCGCGTGATGCTTGACGAACTCGTGGGCCGGTTCTCGCCCGCGCTGGCGATCAACGGCGGCGACGTGGTGGACTATGGCTGGTCGGGCGAATACGACCAGCACGCGCAGATGCTGGCTGGGTTCGCGTTCGCCACGCACCATATCCCCGGCAACCACGACGTTCGGTGGTCGCCGCTCGGGCTCAAGATCTTTCAGGAGCGTGTGGGTCCGCCGTTCTCGTCGTTCGACCACAAGGGCGTCCACTTCGCGCTGCTCGACAGCACCGTGCCGCTTTCGCACTGGGGCCACTACGAGTCGGCCATGCTGCGTTGGCTCGAAGCCGACCTGAAGAAGGTGGGGCGGGAAGTCCCCGTGATCCTCGCGACGCACCACTGGGTCGGACGCGAACCCGCCATGGTGGACAACGAGAAGGCGCTGATGGAGGTCGTCGAGCCCTACAACGTCAAGCTCGTCCTGACCGGGCACGGCCACAAAGACCTGCTCTGGGATTGGAACGGCGTGCTCTGCACCATGAACAAAGGCCTGTATCAGGGCAGCTACCAGCGGGTGGAGATTGACGCGGCCAAGAACACGCTCCGCCTCTCCCGAAGGGCGTCCGAACAGCCCGAGGCCTTGGCGCTCCTGGCCGAACGCGCCCTGAAGCCCGAGAAGGCGAAGAGGGAAGTCTGGGCGTTGGGCACGGTCGCTGTCGCCAAGGGGCGGCCAGTGAGCGCGCCCCCAGCGGCAACCAGCTTTGCATGGAACGGAGCGGCACCGTCGTCCATCGCCAATGGTTCTGTCCCGACCGACGCCCTGCCTCCGGGCGACAACTCGCTCGTGCTGCTGGACGATGCCGA
>JACFNW010000080.1 GCA_019454665.1 Fimbriimonadaceae bacterium
GCAAGCGGTCCGGCAAGTCCATGGTGGACAAACTCAGCGCCGAGTTCGTCGACGCGTTCAATGGCTCCGGCACCACGGTCAAGAAGCGCGAAGACACGCACCGGATGGCCGAGGCTAACAAAGCCTTCGCCCACTACCGATTCTAAAGAACCGGCATGGCAAGATCTCACCCACTCGAGTTGGTCCGCAACATCGGCATTGCCGCGCACATTGACGCGGGCAAAACCACGACGACCGAACGTATCCTGTTCTACACGGGCAAGACGCACAAGATCGGCGAAGTGCACGACGGCGCCGCCACAATGGACTGGATGGTGCAGGAGCAAGAGCGCGGCATCACAATCACGTCCGCTGCCACGTCGTGCTTCTGGCGCGGCACCAACGGCGACAAGCCCGAGCACAAGATCAACATCATTGACACGCCGGGCCACGTGGACTTCACCGTCGAGGTCGAGCGTTCGCTGCGCGTATTGGATGGCGCGGTCTGCGTGCTCTGCGCGGTCGGCGGCGTTCAACCCCAGACGGAAACCGTCTGGCGGCAGATGAACAAGTACAAAGTCCCCCGGATCATCTATGTCAACAAGATGGACCGATTGGGCGCCGACTTCTTCGCCGTCTTCAACCGCGTGAAGGAGCGACTGGGCACCAACGCCGCCCCGATCCAGATTCCCATCGGCGCCGAGAGCGGCTACCTCGGGTACGTGGACCTCATCACGATGAGGGCCACAACCTACGATCCTGCCGACGACAAGGGCCGCAACCCCGTCACCGGTCCCATTCCCGCCGACATCGTGGAAATGGCCGCCGAGTGGCGCGAGAAGATGATCGAGGCGATCGCCGATTTCGACGATTCGATCATGGAGCGCTTCCTTGAAGGCGAAGAGATCACCGAGCAGGAGATCCGTGCGGCCCTGCGCGCCGGCACCCTGGCCAACAAGATCGTTCCCATGATCAGCGGCTCGTCCTTCAAGAACAAGGGCGTGCAAGCCATGGTCGACGCCATCGTGGACTACCTCCCTTCGCCTGTGGACGTCGGCTCCGTCAAGGGAGTGGACCCCTCCACCGAAGCCGAAGTCGAGATGCCGGCCAGCGACAGTGCGCCGTTCACGGCCTTGGCGTTCAAGATCATGAGCGACAAGTATGTCGGCCGCTTGACGTACATCCGCGTTTACAGCGGCGTGCTCAAGAAGGGCAGCGCCGTCACGGTCGCCTACCGCGATCCCCAAACGAACGAATTCCGCACCCGAAGCGAGCGCGTGGGCCGCATTCTCGAAATGCACGCCAACAGCCGCAACGACATTGACGAGGTGTACGCCGGCGAAATCGTGGGCGTGATCGGCCTCAGCGACGTCAACACGGGTCAGACGATCTGCACCGACGCGCGAGAAGTCGTGCTCGAGAGCATCAAGTTCCCCGAGCCCGTCATCCAAATCGCCGTCGAACCCAAGAGCCGTGCGGACCAAGAGAAGCTGGGCACCAGCCTGCAGCGCTTGGCTCAGGAAGACCCCACGTTCCGCGTGTTCACCGACCCCGAGTCGGGCCAGACGATCATCAGCGGCATGGGCGAACTCCACTTGGAGATCATCGTGGACCGGCTGAACCGCGAGTTCCAGGTTCAAGCCAACCAGGGCAAGCCCCAGGTTGCCTACCGCGAGACCGTGCGCATTCAGAGCAAAGCCGAAGGACGGTTCATCCGACAAACCGGCGGTTCGGGCCAGTACGGCCACTGCTGGATCGAGATGGAGCCGCTCCCGCCGGGTTCGGGCTTCGTCTTTGAGAACAAGATCGTCGGCGGCTCTGTGCCCAAGGAGTACATCCCGGCTATCGAAAAGGGGTGTCGCGAGGGTCTCCTTTCGGGTGTTCTGGCCGGCTATCCCGTCGTGGACGTCAAGGTCCGATTGGTGGACGGCAGCTACCACGAGGTGGACTCGAACGAAAACGCCTTCAAGCAGGCGGGCACGATCGCGTTCCGCGAGGCCATGAAGAAGGCCAACCCGGTTCTCAAGGAGCCCATCATGCACGTGGAAGTCACCACCCCCGAGCAGTTCGTGGGCGATGTGGTCGGCGACCTCAACGGTCGGCGGGGCCGCATCGAGGGCATGGAACAGCAGATGGGCGGCGTCACCGTCGTCAACGCGCACGTTCCCCTATCCGAGATGTTCGGCTACGTCACCACCCTCCGGTCGCTGACCCAGGGCCGCGCCTCCCCCAACGTGACGCCTTCGCACTACGAAGAAGTGCCGACCAACATCGCCACCGAGATCATCGCGAAGTCGCAAAGCGGTCGCTGATCGGCAACGAACGAAGCAAGTCCCGCTAGCCCCCCGGGCCAGCGGGACTTTTCGTTGTTTCCCCGGGGTGCGGGCGGGTGTTGGTCCTAGAAAATGAGTGGCTGGGTCCCTCGCGAAACTGGTGCAGGGTCCGGTATAATCAGAGGTCGCGCGTGCCGGAGTGGCTCTGCAATTGTGCCCCGATGCGCGGAAGCAAAGGATTCACAAAGATATGGCAAGAGCGAAATTCGAGCGGAAAAAACCGCACGTCAACATTGGCACGATCGGCCACGTCGACCACGGGAAGACGTCGCTGACCGCCGCCATCACGGGTGCCCTCGCTTTCAAGGGCCTGTCGAAGAAGGTCAGCTACGCTGAAATCGACAGCGCACCGGAAGAGAAGGCGCGCGGCATCACGATCAACATCTCGCACCAGGAGTACGAGACGGAGACCCGGCACTACGCGCACGTCGACTGTCCCGGCCACGCCGACTTCATCAAGAACATGATCACCGGCGCCGCCCAGATGGATGGCGCGATCCTGGTGGTCGCCGCGAACGACGGCCCCATGGCCCAGACGCGCGAGCACATCCTGCTCGCCCGCCAGGTCGGCGTGCCCTACATCGTGGTGTTCATGAACAAGGTTGACCTGGTGGACGACGAGGAACTGCTCGAACTCGTCGAGATGGAACTCGTCGAACTCCTGGAGCGCTACGGCTTCAAGGGTTGCCCGATCATCAAGGGCTCGGCCGTTGCGGCTCTGGAAGCCTTGGAAAAGGGCAGCCCGGTTGACGATCCCGCGTTCAAGCCGATCTTCGACCTGATGGACGCGGTTGACTCGTTCATTCCGGAACCCACGCGCGACAAGGACAAGCCGTTCCTGATGGCCGTCGAAGACGTGTTCACCATCACGGGTCGCGGCACCGTTTCCACGGGCCGTGTCGAGCGCGGTCAGCTGAAGGCTATGGAAGAGGTCGAGATCGTCGGCATCCGCGAGACGCGGAAGACGGTCTGCACGGCCATCGAGATGTTCCGCAAGACGCTGGACTACTGCGAAGCGGGTGACAACGTCGGACTCTTGCTCCGCGGCATTGACCGCACGGGCATCGAGCGAGGCATGGTCGTCTGCAAGCCGGGCTCCATCAAGCCGCACACGAAGTTCAAGGCCGAGGTCTACGTGCTCTCGAAGGAAGAAGGCGGTCGCCACACCCCGTTCGTCACGGGCTACCGACCCCAGTTCTACTTCCGAACCACGGACGTGACCGGAAACCTTGCGCTTCCCGATGGCGTCGAGATGTGCATGCCTGGCGACAACATCACGATGACGGTCGAACTGATCGCCCCCATCGCGATGGAGCAGGGCTCCAAGTTCGCCATCCGCGAAGGCGGTCGCACCGTCGGCGCGGGCACGATCACCGAGGTGATCGAGTAACGAAGCCAAAGAGGCCCTCGGCAAACCGCCGAGGGCCTTTCTGCTGAGGAAGCCCTATGCAAGCCCCCAAAGTCCGTATCCGACTGCGAGCCTACGACCACCGGATCCTCGACCAGTCGGCCGAGAAGATTTCGGAAACCGCGAAGCGGACAGGTGCCAGCGTCGCCGGTCCAATTCCCCTCCCCACCAACGTGCGCAAGTTCTGCGTGATCCGCGGCGCCCACATCGACAAGGAGTCCATGGAGCACTTCGAGATCCGCACGCACAACCGGCTGATTGACATCATCGAGCCGACGAACAAAACCATTGATGCCCTGATGCGGCTGGATCTCCCCAGCGGCGTGGACATCGAGATCAAGACGGCCTAACCCCGACGCGGGGTCAGGCCGCTTCCCTTCTCACAACACCTTTCGGTCCTTCCACTTGCCCTGCTTGAACAGCAGCATCGTGAGCAAGCCCTGGACCGCTTGAGTCGCACTCATCGCCAGCCACGCGCCGTCGGCGCCCATCTTCAAAACCAAGGCGCACACAAACGCCATGGGCACGCGCATGCCCCACAGCGAGATGACGGTCGCCCACATGGGGCGCACGGTGTCGCCCGCCCCCTGCATCGCCCCCATCAAGACCATCGCGTAGCCGAACATCACCTCGGTCACGCAGAGGTACCGAAGGAAGGTCGCGATCATGACGGCAGCCTCGGGCTGGCGCGGCACCAGTTGCGAGGCGATAGCGTGCGCGAAAGCGAACACCAGACCGGCCACGGCCAGAATCACGCCGGCTGCGCAGTGCGCGCTCACCCATCCGATGCGCTCGGCGCGTTCCGGCTGCTGCGCACCCAGGCTCTGCCCGACCAATGCCGCCGCAGCGATGGAGAGGCCGAACGCGGGCATGAACATGATGGACTCGATGCGGAAACCGGCGCTCATGGCACCGATGGCCGTCGCGCCGCTCGGCACCTGGCTGAGGATCTTGGTGAACGCCCAAAGCGATGAAACGCGCACCACGGACATCACGGTCGCAGGGGCGGCGATGCCCACGATGCGCCGGGTCCACTTCAGCGTGGGGACCACGAACCGCCAGCACGACCCCAGAGGAGTCTGCGACACCCAAGCCATGTAGATCGCCGCCGAGACCCAAGCGCTGATCGTCACGGCCCAGCCCGCTCCGGCCAGCCCCCAACCCGCGCCCGGAATCTGCACTCCGTGAAAGTCCGTGGCCGGGAAGATCAACACGTAGTTGAGCGCGATGTGAAGCAGAATCTGGATGCCGGAGATGACCAACGGACTGCGCGTGTCGCCGATCCCCCGCAACGACCCCGCCAAAGCCTGCACCAAGAACATGCCGGGCAGGCCGACGGCCATGGCCACCAGATAGTGGACCATCAGGGTCTTGGCCCTCAGGGCGTCGGCGGGCAGCAAGGTGTGGGCCGACCAGCCCGCGCCGGCGATGGTCAAAGCGCAACACACCACTCCGGCGACCAACGCGACGCTCAGACATTGACGGTTGGCCACGCGGAGCCGGTCCTGCTTGCGCGCTCCAAAGGAGCGGCTGACCAGTGCGGTGGCGCTCGTGCTGAACGCCATCACGATGGAGAACATCAGGAAGACGACGTTGGTCGAGCCGCCGACCGCCGTGAGCGCCGCAGGCTCCAAGCGCCCGACGAACGCCGTGTCCAGCAGCATGTTGACCACCTGCAACAGGTTCAGAGCGACCGCTGGCCAAGCCAACCGCCAGACCGTTCGCAGGATGTTCTCGGACCCGTGGCCGCCCGCAGACTGTGTGGACAAGGCAACAGTTTGGCACCTGACTCCCCCCAGCCAGATAGAATCAGGTCGAATGAAGTCCAGCTCGGGCCGAAACGCCTACGACCAAATCGTCGGCATCCTCATGCTCACGTTCGCCATGTGCCTGATGAGTTCCGCGATCGGCTTTGCGCGGAGCGATCTGAAGGCGCTCACGCAGAAGCCGCCGGAGCAGGCGCAACAGGTCGAAGAGAAGCCCAAGACCCCCGAGGAGGAACGCGCCGAACAGTCCGTGCGGTTGCTGGTGTCGGCGTATTTCTACCTGAGCTTCTTCGCCATCTTCGCGGGGATCGCCGTGATGTTCGCGCTCAAGTGGGGGTTCTGGTTCGGCGCGATCGTCGGTGTCGCCGGCCTCGCCATCGGCATCCTAGGCGGCTCGGTGACCGGCGGCGGAGGGCAGATCGGCACCATCGCGTTCGCCCTCTCGGGGGCCTATTGCACGGCGCGGGCGTTCGGGCGACTGCAACCCGCACCGTGAGCCCCAAGCCGGATTGCGGGCCTAGGAATCGGGACTCGGATCGCCCACCGCAAACGGCAAGATTGAGACTGTGATCAGTCTGAGTCTGCTCTGCGCGACGGCGATGGTGCAGCCGGTGCCCGTTTGGGAAACCCGGCCGGCCCTGGTCGCGAACCTGCACGCCGTTTCGGCGATGCGGACCAACGTGGGCGACGTCAAGCTGACCTTCGACATCGCCAAAACGACGGAAAGCGTCGCGGTCCGCAATCTCGACCTCAAATTGACGTGCCACCCGTTGCACGCACCGGACGCCGCACCCGTCCCCGTGCCCCGCGACGAGAACGGCAAGCCCACCGAACTCGCCTTCCCCAACAACCCGGTCACCATCGCCTCGGCGTACTTGGCATGGATCGGTTGGTGGGGCGTGGACAAGCTGGAGCTCAACGAGACCACGTGGTTCAGTTGGGAGGCCGAGGGCGTCTCGGGGCAGGGCTACCATCGGTTGCTCAGGCTCGACCGCAATCAAGTGGAGATTCGGACCAGCTTGGACCTGACCTATGGGAAGGCGAAGCCCATGACGATGGTCTGGACCGGGACCTACGATGCCAAGACGGGCGCGGTTCGCGGGGTCGTGGGCGAGGTGGCCTCCGTGCCTCAGGCCGAGGGCTACCCGATGCGCGTCTCGCGGCTCAACTTCTCGCTGCTCCCGGGCCACGTCGGCCGGGTGATGGCCGCCGAGTGCGATCACCCGCACTAGGTATACTGCGGTTTCCCTGCTTCGCGCCCACGGGCCGAGGCCGCCACGACCATAGGGATACCCATGAGAAAGTACGAAGTCTTTTACATTGTCCGACCGGAACTCGCCGACGCGGACGTTCAGAAAATCGCCGACCACTTCAAGGCTGCCGCAGAGGAAAAGGGCGCGACCGTGTCGAATGCCTCCAAGTGGGACAAGCGCAAGCTGGCGTACGAGATCAACGGCCACAAGGAAGGCAACTACATCCTGATGGAGATGCAGGCCGACCCGACGGTCCCGGCGCACCTGAACCGGTTGCTCCGCATCAACGACGACGTCATCCGGCACCGCATCTTCCACATCGAGGACTGATATGAGCAGTTTGAACCGGGTCATCCTGATCGGTCGGCTGGTGGCGAACCCCGAATCCCGCCAGACCACCACGGGCAAAAACCTCACCGAGTTCCGCATCGCCGTAGACAAACGATTCAAACAGGACGACGGCGCCACGGCCGACTTCTTCCGAGTCAAGGCCTGGGGCAGCACCGCCGACTTTGTCAACAACTACCTTTCCAAGGGTCGTCTCGTCGCCGTTGACGGGCGCATCGAGCACCGCCAATGGACCGACAAGGACGGCAACAAGCGCGAGACCTACGAGATCGTGGCCGACAACGTGCAAGGCCTGGACAAGCCGCGCGACGGTGAGGGCGGTGGCGGAGGCGGTTATCGCTCCCCGCAACGCGACGAGCCGCCCGTGGGCAACTTCCCCAACGATCCGCCGGCGTCTTCCGGCGCCGACGAGTACGACCCGTTCGCGGACGAGTGATGCACTCCCTCGACGATCGTGCATGGGTCGAGAGGCTCGACCCCAAGGGCATGCTTCGCTTTACCGAAGCGTTTGCCGACCAGTGTGCCGAAGCCGTCCGCATCGCCAAGGCCGCGCCATTGCCCCCCTTGTCGAAGCGACCCACATCCGTCGTGTTGGCTGGCTTGGGCGGTTCGGCGGCCGGCGGCGACTTCGTCAAAGCCCTCTTCGACCATCAAGGCGACGTGCCGTTCTCGGTGAGCCGCGACTACTCTTTGCCCAACCACGTCGGACCTGAGACGCTGGTCATCTGCAGCAGCTATTCGGGCAACACCGAGGAGACGCTCGCCTCGTTTGAAGACGCTCGCGAACGTGGGGCCTCGATCGTTGCCATCACGAGCGGCGGCGAGTTGGCCAAGCGAGCCCGAGCCGTTGGCGTTCCCGTGGTCCAGATTCCTGGAGGCCAACCGCCCCGAACGGCCCTGGGCTACCTGATGTTGCCCGCCGCCGTGGTCGCCGAGCGGCTGGGACTGTTGCCCGCTCAGGACTATGAGGGTGCGGTCGAGTACCTGCGCATCGTGGCC
>JACFNW010000081.1 GCA_019454665.1 Fimbriimonadaceae bacterium
GTGCCCTTCGAAGAACAACTCGGCCCATGCGTGGTAGTCGGCCTGCAGCACGACGTAGCGACCCTGTTCGTCGCGCTGGCCCGACGTCGGGTAGTAGCCGATCACGTAGCGGGCGGGGATGCCCACGGACCTGGCCATCTGGACCATGGCGCTCGCGAACAGGTCGCAGTAGCCTTCCTGCGTGTCGAACAAGACGGTGGCCACTGGGTCGCGGTCGGCGGGAACGGCGGGCGCCTTGAGGTTGTAGCGGACGCGCCGCTCGATCTCGCGCTTGACGGCCAACGCCTTCTCGTAGTCGGTCTCCGCACTGGCCGCGACGTTCTGCGCCAGCTCGCGCACCTGGGGGTCAATGCCCGCCGTTTCGTAGGACGGGGTCAGGCCGCTGGGCGGCGCGTCGGGCACCTTGGTCGGTGTGCCTTGCGCGATCAGCGCGCGTCCCGCGACGTCTTTCACGGGCCCGCCCCGCTCGGCGATCCCCACCGTTCCATCCGCGCGGGGTCGGAACTTGGACCGCTCGACCTCAAGGCCGATCACCTCCCCCGGCACGGGCAGCGAGTCCAAAGGAACCAAGAGGCTGATGCGGAAATCCTCGATCCGAGAGTTGAGGCGCCTGGCACGATGCTGGAACCCTTGCACGGGGATCTCGAACTGGCCGTTACGGCTCTCCCACTGGTCGCCGCCATCAGCGGCCGAGGCGCGTCGCGTCCAGCCGCGCCCGTTGTAGACGTTGTAGGTCTGGGTTCGGAGGTACATCGGCTCGCTGAGTTCTGCGGTCAGCACCGGCGTCTGCGAGAGGCTGGTGGGTCCCTGCCCCACGCGGACCGAGTCCGACTCCGCACCCAAGCCCAACGGGTTGCCGGGGAGGGCGCGGCTCTGCGGCACCTGAATCCGCACGAAGCCCGAGATGTCCTTCACGCTCGATTGGATGACCGGTGCGCCAAGCAGGCTGAGGACGATGATCACCGCGGCCGAGGCGAGCCCCCATTCCGGTCCGGCCATCCACCGCCACGGGCCCTCTTTGAGCCGCTGGTTCGCCTTGCCCAGGTTCCCCACCAACTCGTGACGCTGCATATCCAGGCCCGCGAAGCCGGAGGCCGCCGCCCGAGCGAGCATGACCCGACGGTGGGCGCGGGCGAACAACGTGGCCACGCACAACAAGAACACGAAGAACAGGATCGTCGAGTTCGAGTAGGTGTCCCAGCACCCGACCAAGCCGAATAGGGCGATGCTGGGCACGGCCTGGAACAACAGGGTCGAGTCGCTCCACAGCGCAAAACTGCCCAGCAACATCATCCAGCAGAGGGCGTTGGCGATGAGCAGAGGCCTCGAAAAGCCGTCGTCGGGCAGGAGTGCGTTCAACTCGTTCGTGTAGAAGATGGCCACGATGGCGAGCACCGCGTAGAGCCAACCATCCATCCGGCCCGCCCCCGCCGCCAGGGGTCGGTGTAGGAGCATGCTGGCCATCGTGCCGATGGCGATGCCGATCACGAAGAACCAGCCGATGCCCGGGCTGGAGACGCCCATGCCCGCCGAGTACGCGGCGAGCGCGGCGGCAAGCCCCGACAGCAGATAGTCCCCAGTCGTGATCTGGCTCTCGATGGGTTCGGCCACACGAGCTTTCACGCCGACGCCTCCTGGCTCTCCAAAGGGTACGGCAACACCGAAGGGCTCATGCCTCCGGACTGCAACCGCAGGATGTTCTCCTCGCTGGCGGCGCTCTCACCGTATCGCACACCACCCGCCACCGAGGCATCGTATAGGAGGGGCCACACTTGGATGTTGCGAGATCGCAAGGCGTGGGTCGCCGACACCAGGCCCGGATCGGCCAAGGCGAGAAACAAGAACGCCACGGCTCCCGTGGCAATGCGCGGCGCCAGCTCGGTCAGTTCCTGCGCCAGCGAGCGCGCATCGTTCGCCTCCAGTTCGGCCAGCAGGTGAAGGATCTGACGGTACCGCTCATGCGGTGCCAGCGTCTTGGGTTGGTCTTCCAATTGCGGCAACTCGAGTTTGGCGCCTTCGCGCAGGAAGCGCTCGGCGAGATACGCGGCGTGTCCGCACATCGCGTCGAGGGTAGTGGCACCGAGCGGACCGACCTCGGATCCTCTCGACCGCTGGAACAAGAACACCACCGAGGCGTTCGATCCCGTCTCGAACTCGCGCACCAGCAGGCGTCCCGCACGGGCGCTGCTTCGCCAGTGAACGAACCGGAGCGAATCGCCGTGGATGTACTCCCGAACGCCATAGGGCTCGATGCCAGGACCCCGCGACAATCCCGAAGTCAAGTCGTTGAGTCCCCAACCCGCGCCTGCGGGAAGGTCCACGCTGACCGGAATCGGGGCCGGCAGGACCAGCATCTCGGCCGTCTCCGTTTCGTAGTCCTTGGTCATGGTGACCAGTCCAAGGGCATCGGTCCCCGAGACCTGAACGCCCTTCCACGAGTGCCTGCCGCGCCTCATCGGGCGAAACTGGTACTGGGTGCGGATGGGCTGCTCGGCGGATGGAGCGATGGGCAGGCTGGGGGTGACCGACCGCGCTCCGATTTTCGCACCCAGATTGTCGCGGACCGTGATGAGCGGACGGCGGATGCGCAGGTCGCTTCCGACCAGAATCTCGACCTGAATGCGTTCGCCTTGGATGGCCGTCTCGGGCACGATCCGCTCGAAGTGAAGCCCCCGCACCGAGAGCCAGGCTTGCAGGCGGGAAGCGGCGAGGGTCAGGATCATCGCCGTGCACATATAGAACAGGGCGGCCGACCCGAGCATGATGGCCACCATGAGCAGAAAGAGGGCCGACGCCGTGATCGTGAGACCCGCAATGCGGCTCATCATCGCTCAGCCACCTCCTGAGAGTGCTCCGCCATCAAACGGGCACCGGAGCGGCGACCGACTCGACCAGATCGCCGATGATGTCTTCCGCGGTGACGCCGCGCGCCCGCGACTCGCCTCGGGGAATCACACGGTGCGCCAAAACCGCCACGGCCAGTTCCTTCACCTCGTCGGGGCGAACGTAGTCGCTGCCGTCCATCGCGGCCTTGGCCTGGGCGGCGCGCATCAGGTGCAGCGATCCGCGCGGCGAGGCGCCCATCGCGAGCAGGCCGCTCGACCGAGTGGTCTGCACGATGTCCACGATGTACTGTCGCACGCTTTCGTGGACGAAGACGTTCTTGACTTCCTTTTGGAGTGCGAGGATGTCCGCGAGCGTGGCCACGACGCCCACACGGTCGAGCGGGTTCTCGCTCACACGCTCGGCGAGGATTTCCACTTCGTTTTCCTTCGAGGGGTAGCCGATGGCGACGCGCATGAAGAAGCGGTCCATCTGCGCTTCGGGCAGCGGGTACGTGCCCGTGAGTTCGACCGAGTTCTGCGTCGCGATGACGAAGAAGGGTTCGGGCAAGCGGCGCGTGACGCCGTCGCTGGTGACCTGGCGCTCTTCCATGGCCTCCAGCAGGGCCGATTGGGTTTTGGGCGTGGCGCGGTTGATCTCGTCCGCGAGCACCACGTTGCCGAACACGGGACCGGGCCGAAACTCGAATTCGGTGGACTTCTGGTTGAAGATGCTCGAGCCCGTGATGTCGGCGGGCAGAAGGTCGGGCGTGAACTGGATGCGTCGGAACTCGCCGCCGATGCTCTGCGCCAGCGCCTTGGCCAGGGTGGTCTTGCCGACGCCGGGAATGTCTTCGATGAGCAGGTGCCCCCCCGAGAGCAGGGCGATGACGGCGTCCTGGACGGTCTCTCTCTTGCCCACGATGGCTTTCTCGACTTCCTGAACGATGCGGTTGGCGGTCTCGGTGAGTTGGGACAAGCTGGAGGACTCGTGGGTCATCGTCGTCATCATATCGCCTACTGAGACGCCAAAACCCGCCCGAAGGTCTGATTCCGGTCGTCAATGTCGTATCTATATGCTTGCAAGGGCGCGTAAGTTCCTTGAAGGGCCGCGGTGGTCCCAAGGTCACGCGCCATCGCGAGGGCCGCGATCCGGATAGAATCGGGTCAATGACCGATCTTGTCGTCGGCGTGGACCTGGGCGGCACCAACGTGCGCGCCTGTGTCTACGATCCGCAAGGCGTACCCGCCACCGAAGCCTTCAGCCAACCCTCGCGCGCCCAGGAAGGCGTCGAGCCCGTTTTGGACGCGCTGGCCGAGGTGATCCAACGCGCCATCGCCACCGCACCCGAACATCCCCGGGCCGTCGGCATCGCGATTCCGGGCCACATTGACAACGCCACGGGTGTCGTGCGGTGGGCGCCCAACTTCGGCAAGACCGTGGACGGCGTGTTCCGGTATTGGCTTGACGTGCCCATCCGCGAGCCCCTGCATCGGCGCATCGCCTTGCCGATCGCCATGGACAACGACGCCAACATGGCTGCGCTGGGCGAGTACCGGTTCGGCACGGGCCGGAATCAGGCTCGTGGGCTGATCATGTTCACGCTCGGCACGGGAGTCGGCGGCGGCGTGGTGCTCGCGCCGCAGTGCGTTTTGGGCGATGCGCGCGGCCCGTTGATCCTCATCGGCGGGAACACGGGCGGCAGCGAACTCGGCCACATGTGCATCAACGAGGCCGGAGTCGAGTGCAACGCGGGCACCTACGGGGCGGTCGAGAGCTATTGCCAGCGCGACGCCATCATCCGCCGTGCGCAGCACCAACTCCGCCGGGGCCGGAAGTCGCTTCTCAACGACTTGTGCGAAGGCGACCTTTCGAAGATCAGTCCACGCCTGATCTCTGAGGCCGCCGCCCAAGGCGACGAAGTCGCCATCGAAGTGTTCGCGGAGGTCGGTCGGTTTCTGGGGATCGCCATCGCCAACATGATCAACGTGTTCGCGCCCGAGGTGGTGGCCGTGGGCGGCCAGATCGCCAAGGCGGGCGATTTCATCCTGGGGCCAGCCCGCCAGTCGGCGCGCAAGGTGGCAGTTCCCCAACTCTACGACTTCGCCCAGATCGTGCAAGCCGAACAGATCGAAGACGCCGGCATGCTGGGCGCGGCGGCCCTGGCCCAGGAGAGCCTGAAATGGAACCGATAGACCCCGAAACGCGCGACACGTTGACCATGGAGGTCACGGAACTGACCATCGAGGGCGAACGGCGCCTGCTGCTGTTCGAGTTCGCTGAACCCGCGGAACCCGAGGGCTAAGCCGACCATGCTGCCCAGGTTCTACTACCACCCGCGGATGCTGGGCTACGACTTCGGTCCCCGTCATCCGCTCAAGCCAGAGCGACTTCGCCGCACGATCGAGTTGTTGGAAGCGCTTGGTCAGACCGAGTTCCTCGACCCCGGTCCCGACGCCCGCGAGGACGTGTTGCGCGTTCACGACCTCGAGTTTGTGGATGCCGTGGCCCTGATCGGCTCGGGCATGGCGCCCTCGCAGGGTTTCGAGAGCAAGTTCGGGTTCGGCTCGCTGGACAACCCTTCGTTCCCGGGGGTCTACGAGGCATCGCTGGCCTATTCGGCCGGGACCGCTGCGGCGGCCCGAGACGTGCTCGGCGGGGCCCCCTTGGCGTTCAACATCTCCGGGGGACTGCACCACGCCCATCGGAACAAGGCCAGCGGGTTCTGCGTGTTCGACGACCCCGCGATCGCGCTTCACATCCTCCGCGAGCGGTTCGATCGCGTCGCCTACGTGGACATTGACCTGCACCATGGCGACGGCGTGCAATGGATGTTCTACGACGACCCCAACGTGCTGACGTGCAGCATCCACCAAGAAGGCAGCCGCTTCTTTCCGGGCACGGGCTGGGTCGAGGAATCCGGCCCCGTGTTCACCAGCGTCAACGCGCCACTCCAGTCGGGGACCACGGGCGATGTTTGGCTCGAAGCGTTCGAGCGTATCGTGATGGACGCGCTGCGCCGCTTCCAGCCCCAAGCGATCGTGCTGCAAATGGGCACGGACGCGCACGAATACGACCCCCTGGGGGGCCTGCGACTGACCGCACAGGAATGGCTGGAGGCCGTCGTTCGGGTTCGGGATTTCGGGGTGCCCATCGTCGCCGTCGGCGGGGGCGGCTACTGCCTGACCACCGTGCCCCGCATGTGGGTGGCCGCTTGCCTGACGTTGTCGGGGCTCGAGGTGCCCCAAAACGTGCCCGAACCGCTGGGCACGCGCTGGGGAATGCCCCGGTTCTTCGACGACGATCTGCCGGAACCCAGGGGGTCCGGGGCGGCGTACGCACAGAGGGCCATTGATTTCTATCTGAATTCTGTGGCCGGGTTTATCCCGAATCCACACTAGTCTGCGCACAATACGTCAAACCCGGTGAATCGAATGACTGGGCGTAAAGCGTCGGATTCTAAAATGACCGAACCACGGCCAAACCCGGGGAGGCGATTGGATGTGAACGAGCCGGACTGGAGCGCCAAGGCGTTCATCGTGGACGACGACGCCGACAATCACCTGCTGATTCGGCATGCCCTCAAAGACACGCCGAACATCCAAGTGTTCGGCACGACCGACTGCACCGCCGCCGTCCAGATGTTCGAGGAGATACAACCGGACATCGTCTTGATGGACCTGCACATGTCTCCGATCTCGGGTTTCGAGGTCATCGAGCGCATCCTGGCCAGAGTGCCCCCCACGACCTACCTGCCGATTCTCGTGCTGACAGGCGACGACTCGACCGAGTCCAAGCGGCGCGCGCTGGCCATGGGGGCAAAGGACTTCGTCAGCAAGTTCGCCGATCACGACGAAGTGTTGCTGCGGACGCGGAACCTGTTGCAGACCCGCCTCCTTTACAAGGAAATCGAACATCAGAAGGCCACGCTGGAAATCCGAGTCGCCGAGCGAACCGCCGAACTCGAGCAAGCCCAGCGCGACGTGTTGACCCGGTTGGCCCTTGCCGCGGAATACCGAGACGACGATACGGGCCACCACACCAAGCGGGTGGGCAACCTATCGGCGCTCATCGCGCAAGCGGCCGGCCTCGCCAACGACGAAGTCGAGAACATCCGCATCACGGCACCGTTGCACGACTTGGGCAAGATCGGCCTCCCCGACGGCATCCTGCTCAAGCCGGGACTGTTGACCGACTTTGAACGCGAGACTATTCGCCAACACGTGCTCGTAGGACGGCAGATTCTCTCGGGCTCGACGTCTCAACTGCTTCAGTTGGCCGAGTGCATCGCCTATTCGCACCACGAACGTTGGGACGGCAAGGGGTACCCGGAGGGACTAAGCGGCGAAGCGATCCCCATCGTCGGTCGTATCGTGGCCGTCGCGGACGTCTTCGACGCGCTTCTCCACCCGCGCCCCTACAAGAGCGCATGGGAGTTCGCGGACGCGTGCAACTACATGCACGACCAGTCAGGCTTTCAGTTCGATCCGGCGATGGTTGATGCTCTCGACCGAGTTTTGGAGAGCCTGAGAATCGTCTCGAACGAACTCTTTGACGAGGTCATTGGCGAACCCGATGCCGAAGTGGTCGAAGGCTACCGCTCACGCATACGCCTGGACTGACTAGCGGGCGATGCCGCAGAAGTCCATCAGTTTCTCGTTCGTCAAGCCCGCGAACTGCTGGTGCTTGACCAAGCCGACCAGCAGGTCGGAGGAGGCCAGCGCCTCGTCCAAACTCACCAGACCCGCATGCGCGACGGCATCGGTGGCATAGGGCTCCACGGCATCCACTTGAAGCCCACGTGCCCGCAACCCTTCGAAGATGTGGAGCGCCGGGCTCTCGCGGAAGTCGTCCACGTTCGGCTTGAACGCCAGCCCCAGGCAGGTGACTCGCGGCTCGCGACCCAGTTCGGCACGCAAGCGGTCGGCAGCGGCGCAGACCTTGTCCATGACGAACTCGGGCTTGGAGTCGTTGACGCGACGAGCACTCTCGATGAGCCTGGCCCGCTCGGGATCCATGGCCACGATGAACCACGGGTCCACAGCGATGCAATGGCCGCCCACGCCCGCGCCGGGCTGCAGGATCTTGACCCGGGGATGGTGGTTGGCGAGGGCGATCAGTTCCCACACGTCGATGCCCACACGGTCGCAGAGCATCGAGAGTTCGTTGGCGAACGCGATGTTCACGTCGCGATAGCTGTTCTCGACCAGCTTGGCCATCTCGGCGGTGCGGTCGTCGGTCTTCAGGACCTCGCCC
>JACFNW010000082.1 GCA_019454665.1 Fimbriimonadaceae bacterium
CACGACCTCCGCCCCACACTGGCCCAGATACTGGACGAGGTTGTAGGTGAAGCTGTCGTAATTGTCGACCACCAGAATCATGCGGAGATTGTAGCGCCGCCGATCCTCCTTGGACCCGCCCGGAGGCCTTCCGATCCTGCACAATCGGTAACCGTGCTTCTCTCGCTCGGCGGGGTGACCAAGGCGTTCGGAACCGACATCGTGGTGTCGGACGCTTCGTTTCGCCTGGAGCGAACGGCCAAGGTCGGCCTGGTCGGGCGCAACGGCTGCGGCAAAACCACCCTCCTGCGCCTCATCACGGGCGAATACGAGAAGGATGGCGGCAGCATCGCCCTGGCCCCCGGCGCGAGCATTGGCTACCTGCGCCAAGAAGACGTGCTCGACGAGTCGCTCACCGTACTCGAAGCCGCCCAAGAAGCCCGAAGGCACGCCCTGGAACTCCAAGAACGCCTTCACGAACTCGAACGGCGCATGGAGAGCGACCCGGACCCCGACCTCGTCGAGGAGTACACGCTGCTCCACGAACGCTTCCTTGAGGCCGAAGGCTACAACGTCGAAGCCGATCTCCGCACGATCCTCTCCAAGATGGGCTTCACCGAAGCCGACGACGACAAGCGGGTCGGATCGCTGAGCGGAGGCGAGCGCACGCGGTTGGCCATTGCCCGGCTCCTGCTTGAAGAACCCGACCTGGTCATTCTCGACGAACCCACCAACCACCTCGACATGGCCGGAATCGAATGGCTGGAGCGATGGGTGCGCGGCTACCACGGCGCGATGCTCATCGTCTCGCACGACCGCGAATTCCTGCAAAACACGGTCGGCCAGATCATCGAGATGCGCGACGGCAAGACCAAGACCTATCCCGGCCCGTTCGACAAGTACGTTCAGTTGCGCGCCGAGGAGGATCGCCGCCTGGAGGAGGTCGTTCGCCGCCAGGACGAGCAGATCGCCAAGCTGGACGAGTACGTCCGCCGCTTCGTGGGCAACCAACGCACGGCCCAAGCTCGAGGGCGGCTCAAAATGATGAACCGGCTGCTGGAGAACAAGGTCGAGGGTCCCGCGAACGAGAAGACGATGAAGGCCGGCTTCGGCAAGGCGAAGCGCAGCGGCGACATTGTGGTCGAAGCGAAGGGCCTGGGCATGAGCTTCGGCGCGAGGACGCTCTTTCAGGGACTGGATTGGACCGTCCGCTGGACGGAACGGTGGGGCATCATCGGCGAGAACGGCGTGGGCAAGTCCACGCTCATCCGGGCATTGGTCCGGGATCTGGCGCCTACGACGGGCTGGATTCGGATCGGCGCCAATGTGGACTCGGCCTACTTTTCGCAGAATGCCGACGATTTCGACCCGAACGAGACACCGATCGGGTTCCTTATTGACGAATGTGGAATGCAGGTGCCAGCGGCGCGCGACCTGCTGGGCCGGTTCCTCATCTCCGGGGACGACGCCTTCCGCACCATCGGCACGTTCAGCGGCGGCGAGAAGAACAAGCTGGCTTTGGCTCGGTTGACGGTGCTCAACCCCAACCTGCTCATCCTCGACGAACCCACCAACCACCTCGACATGCAATCGCGCGAGGCGCTGGCCGAAGTCCTCCGCGATTACACGGGAACCCTGATCATCGTCTCCCACGACCGGTGGTTCTTGGACCATACGACGAACCGTACGCTCAACCTCCGCCGCGACGGTCACGAGGCTTACGAAGGTCCCTATCGGGAATATCGCGCGCACCTTGAGCGCCGTAAGGCACCCGATGCGAAGGCTCAGCTAACGTTGCGCGCGCAACCATCCGCAACGCCACACGAATCGCTCTCGCCCCGCGAGATCAGCAAGCGCATCGGCCAGACGGAACGCGAGCTGGAGGCGATCGAAACGCGAATCGGCGACCTGGAAACCGAGATCACCGCCTTGGAAGCCGACCTGGCCGAGCCGCTCGGCAAGAACGTCGTCGCCCTCTCCACCCGCCACGCCGCAGCCCAATCCGAACTCGCGGAGGCTCTGGACGATTGGGCCGCCAAAGGCGAGGCGTTGGAAGCCCTTCGGTCAGCCCAAGGCGTCAAATAGACACCGTGTACCGCTCGTCCCACCCGGGATATCCGCGTAAATCGTGGCAATGCGGATCGCCCGGCGTGTAACCTCCGAGCGAGGAGTTATCAACGCCGATGTTGTGGACGATCGCGCTTTCGCTCGCCATGGGACCAGGGGCGCCGACCGGGTTCGGCCCCGCCACCGTCGCCTTCCCGCTGACCGTGCGAGGCAACCCGTTCGACCCTGACGCCAACGATGTGCGCGTCCGGTTCGTGCAGGGCGCCAAAACCGAGGAGCGGCTGGCGTACTACGACGCAGACGGCCAATGGAAAGCCGTGCTCCGGGCCAACACCGGCGGCACGTGGGAGGCCACGGCCCTTCACAACGGCAAGGTGGTGGCCGAGAAGTTCGCCCGCGTGACCTTGAACCCAAGTGGAGACGAGGGCTTTGTGCGGCGGCACCCCAAGGCCGCCAACCGCTTCGTCCTGGACAACGGGGGCGGCTACTATCCCATCGGCCACAACATCGGCTGGCAAGGCCCCAACCAAATGGAGCTGACCGAGCAGATCGCCCTGCTCGGCAAGAGCGGCGGCAACTGGACGCGCATCTGGGCGTGCCACTGGGACGGCAAAAACCCGTGGTGGAAGGTCGGCGACCTCGAGGCCGCGCGCGACGTGTTTTGGTTCGACCCCATCCACCGGTGGGACGCGCTCATCGCGGCGTGCGAGCGGGCGGGCGTCCGAACGCAGTTCGTCCTGTTCCACCACGGTCAATGGACCACCCGAGTGAACCCCAACTGGTCGGAAAACCCGTGGAACAAGGCCAACGGCGGCTTCCTAGAATCGCCCACCGAGTTCTTCACGAACGCCGAAGCCAAGCAACGGGCCAAGCGTTGGCTGCGCTACGCGGTCGCCCGATGGGGGCACTCGCCCGCCGTCATGGCCTGGGAGCTGTTCAACGAGGTCGAGTGGGTCGAAGCGCGCTACGCCGACCGGTGGGACACCATCGAAGCCTGGCACGGCGAGATGGCCGACTTCATCCGCTCGCTCGACCCTTATCGGCACCTCGTCACCACGAGCAGCCCGATGGAACGCGAAAAGCTGTGGGTGAAGATGGACTTCTACCAGCCGCACACCTACCCGCCCGACATCGAGGCGGCCATCGCGGGCGAGCACCAACCGGGCGACAAGCCCCTGTTCTTCGGCGAGTTCGGAGGGGCCGGTGCCGCGCCCTTGGCAGGCGGCGAACGCGGCGGGATCCGCGACGGCATCTGGGCGGCTGCACTCGCCAACCAAGGCGGCGCGGGCCAATACTGGTTCTGGGATCGCCTTCAAGCCGATCGCGACCTCTATTCCGAGTACCGCATCGCCGCCGACGTGTTCGCGGCGGCCGAACTTTGGGAGCACGCCTCGGCCAAACCGGTGGCGCTGCCCATCGAAAGCCCCGGCAAGACCGACCTCGTGTTCGCCCCCGGGTTGGGATGGGCACCCTCCAAGACGACCGAATTGAACCTGCCGCAGGACGTGGTCTCGGGCAAACACGGGACGATGTCCTCGTACTTCCAGTCCTCGCGTTCGAACAACTCGGCGATGTTCCCCGGGCCCCTGTCGCTGCGTTTCCGGGCCGATATGGCGGGCGAGGCCCAGATCCAGTTGGGCCAGATTTCGGCGGGCGGGGCGAACATCGGCGTCTACGTCAACGGCAAGCTCTACGAGCAGCGGGCGTTTCGGGGCGGGGCGGGCGATCGCCGCGTGCGCGAGGTGATCGTCGTCCCGTTCGAGGCGGGCGCCAACCACATCGAACTCCGCAACACCGGCGCGGACTGGGTCGTGGTCAGCCAAATCCGCATCCCGGGGCTCGGCCAAACGGCTCGCGTGCGGGCGTTGGCCGAGAGCGATTGGATGCTCGCGCGGGTCAAGGCCATGCCGGGCACGGCACGCGCCGTGCTCGGGCCCCTACCCTTGGCGGCCGGGACGTATCAGGTTCAGCGGACCGACTTGGACACCGGGCTTGTCCGCAAGAACTGGCACCGGCTGGCCAAGGGGGCGCGCCTGACGCTGGACGACCTGAAGGCCGACGAGGCCGTTCTGATCCGCAAGGGCGAGGAGTGACCTCCTAAGCAGCAGTTTCGGCGGGCCGGTCGGGAATCCGTTGCGTCGCCCACAGCGAGAGCAGGGCCACGCCGATGCCGATGACGAACGGCAACTGGTACGCCTTTTGCGACTGCCAAAGCCACGCGCCCAGCACGGGCACGGTGACAGCGGCCACGTGGTTCATGGTGACGCCCATCGCCGCCGATGGCGTGAACTCGCCCGGCCGCACGATGCGGTGCAGAAACGTGTTGAACCCGACACCGAACGTGAACGCCACCCGGTCCACCACGAACAGGAAGCACAGCACCTCGCGGTTCGGGATCAACGCATATCCGAGGAAAATCACTACGAGAAGCACCGCATACCACGTCAGCGGCTTGCGCTCGCCGATGCGGTCGAACAACCTCCCCACCCGAGGAGCCGCCACGATGGCCGCCACCGTGGAAACCAACTGTAGACCGAGCATGGTCTCCAGCGGGACCTTGTAAACGAGGATCAGCGTGAGCGCGGCAAACGTGCCGACCACCTGTCGGCGGCACCCGTCGAGAAACGTCAGCCAGTAGTACAGGCCGTACTCGCGCCGCCACAAGAACCGCTCCCGCCGCTTGCTGCCGCTGGCGTGGTGGGAGAGCCGCAACCCGAGCGAGGCGCCCGCGACGATCGCCAGGCCGCCGACGACGAAGTACGCCTCGTAGGGTAGGCGGACCCACTTCGCCACGCTGTACGCCAGCCCGAGGGCCGCAAGGTTGCCGATGCCGCCCACGGCCGCCATCCGCCCGAGGTGCGAGCCTCCGTCCGCGCCCTTGGCCAAGGTCAACGTGATCGCCGGCGACACCGTGGCCCAGACGTGAAAGCCCACCGACCACAGCACCGAGACGGCCACCTGCGGCCAGAACTGCAAGAAACGCCCCGTGATCGCGATGCCGATCCCCATCACGGCAAGGCCCAAAACCGCGACCCGCGCCTCGGCGAGCGCCACCAGCGTCCCCGCCAGCAAGGCGGCCAACAACCCGGGAATCTCGCGGAACGACTCCAGCGCTCCCGCCTGCAGCGGCTGGATCGCCAGGTCGTCGCGCAGGAAGTTCTGATAGACGCCGTTGTAGACCGCGAACCCGAACGAGTAGAGGAACGTCAGGGCCGTGAACAGCTTCCAATCCCGAAGCAGGTCGAGCCGGTCCTTCTCGGTGGGCGTTTGGCTCAAGAGGGCTCCACCCGTGCGCCGTCCACGGCTTGGCACGCCCAGATTTCGGGCTCGACGCCCGTCGCCAGTACGTAGGCGTCGCGCGTGGCTTCCGCGAACTCGGCGAAGCGTCCTTGCTCGACGAGCGCGACGCACGCGCCGCCGAACCCAGCCCCGGTCATGCGCGCGCCGATGCAACCCGGGGAGTCCCAAGCGGCCTCGGCCATGGCGTCGAGCGCGGGGCTGGTGACCTCGTAATCGAGCCGCAGGCTGTCGTGGCTCCCGCGCATCAGGGTGCCGATCCGCCACGTCTGGCCCCGGCGCAGGGCCTCGGCGAACTGGAGCGAGCGCTGGTCTTCGGTGACCACGTGGTAGGCGCGGCGAAACTCCGTGTCGGTGAGCGTCTCGCGCGCGGCGATCAAGCGCTCCAGCGACAGCTCGCGAAGCGAAGGCACGCCCAGTATGGCGGCGGCCGCTTCGCACGTCGCCCGCCGGTCGTTGTAAGCCGAGCCTGCCAGTTCGCGCGGGGTCTTGGTGTCGCACAGCACGATGGCCGTTCCTTCGGGCAGTGGCGCGTAGGAGACCTTCAACGAACGCGTGTCGAGGAACATCGCGCACCCCTCGCGGCCCAGTGCGCTCGCCATCATGTCCATGATCCCGCAGTTCAGGCCGACAAACTTGGTTTCACAGCGGTGGGCGCGTTGGGCCAGGGTCTTGTTGTCCAGGCCCAGCCCGCCCAACACATTCCACACCACGCCGAACGCCATCTCGATGGCGGCGCTGCTGCTCAGACCGCTGCCCATCGGCAGGTCGCTGGCGACCACGGCTTCGATGTCGGGCAACGTGCCGTCGTCTCGAAGGGCCCAAGCCATGCCGGCGGCGTACCGAGTCCACCCGGCGACGGTTCCGGGCGCGACCGTGGCGGCATCGAAGGCGTCCGATTCGCCGAGGGCGTCCGAGACCAAACAGCTTCGGCCGCCGGTGCGTCTCGCCGCAACCGAGATCGTGCGGTCGATGGCTGCGGGGAAAACGAAGCCGCCGTTGTAATCGGTGTGCTCGCCGATGAGGTTGACCCGCCCAGGCGCCCGCACGACCACCTCGGCAGGGCCGCCAAACCGCTCGGCAAACAAACGGCGAACGACTTCGGCGGACATGGGCTCCTTCATACCCCAAGCCGCCCGGCCCTGCGGGGCCGCCGAGCAGCAGGTAACCTCCAAGCCATGTCGGCCCCCGACCTCGACCGCTTGCGCGCATGGTTGCGCGACCACGAATCCGAACTCCTGAACGACACGCTCGCGATGCTCCGCATCCCTTCCATCGAAGGGCCCGCCGAGCCCAACGCGCCTTTCGGCGCAGAGAACCGGCGCGCCCTCGACCTCGCTCTCAAGATGACCGAGTCGTGGGGGTTCCGCACCAAGGACCTCGAAGGCTACTGCGGGTGGGCCGAGTTCGGCAGCGGCGAAAAGCTCATCGTCTCGCTGGGCCACCTGGACGTGGTGCCCGTGGGTCCGGGCTGGAAGCACGAGCCGTTCGGCGCAGAGATCGACGAAGGCTACATCTATTGCCGCGGCGCGGAGGACGACAAGGGTCCGACGATGGCCGCAGCCTACGCCGCCCGGGCGATCAAGGAGTGCTTCCCCGAACTCGGCGCGCGCGTCCGGCTGGTGTTCGGCTGCAACGAGGAATCCGGCTTCAAGTGCGTCGAACGGTACAACCAGACCGAAGAGCCGCCCACGTTCGGGGTCGCGCCCGACTCGGGGTGGCCGCTCTACCACGCCGAGAAGGGCATCGCCAACATCGTGGTGCGCGGCACGCTGCCGACGGGCGGGTTCGCGTTGCGTTCGGTGGAAGGCGGGCAACGCCCCAACATCGTCATTGATCGCTGCAACGCTCGCGTGAGCGTTTCCGCCGAAGCGCGGGCCGAGGTCGAGGCCGCCCTCGCCGATGCGTGGGACCGCAACGTCGAATGGCGCTGGGAAGGCGACGACCTGGTGGTCGAGGCCATCGGCAAAGCCGCCCACGGCTCGGTGCCCTACCGGGGCGATTCGGCTGCGATCCGCGCGTTCCGCTTCCTGCTCAGCCTCGCGCCTCTGGCCGATCGGGCGTTCTACAGCGAACTGTTCGAGCTGGCCCACATCGGCGGCAACGGACTCGGCATCTCGGTCAGCGACGACGTTAGCCGCGACCTGACGTGCAACTTAGGCATCGTTTCGACCATCGCCGACCAGGTCGAACTGCTGTTCAACATCCGCTATCCCGTCAAGTTCTCGGGCGAGCAGATCCGCCAGATGGCGGAGGCCTCGCTGGCCGCGCGCAAGTGCGGATTCGAGATGGTCCAGTTCACCGACAGCCCGCCGCTCTACTTCCCTCTCGATCATCCCCTGGTCCGGACCATTCTGCAGGTGACCGAAGAGGAACTCGGGCCTGGGCAGGTGCCGGGCGTGATGGGCGGCGGCACCTACGCGCGCGCCGTACCCAACACGGTGAGCATCGGGACGGGTTGGGACGGCGACGGCCCCGCCCACGAAAACGACGAGCGGCTCAAGGTCGAGCACTTGTTCAAGATGAGCCGCATCTATGCGCACATCCTGTACAAGCTGGCGACCGAGGCGTAGCCTCACTGTCAGGCGGGCGTATGGCAAGTGGTCCGCATGTGGTTTGCAGGTGGTAGGCAAGTCGTTCCCGGGGTCGGACCAGGAGTGCTCGGGGGTGCCACGGTCTGCGCGGCTCGTCTTGGCTTCG
>JACFNW010000083.1 GCA_019454665.1 Fimbriimonadaceae bacterium
GGGCGACTTGCCGGAGGAAGCGGCCGCTTCGGCGCTGCGTGTGGCGCACGAGGTCGGCGCGCCCGTGTGGCGGTTCGGCCAGGAAGTCATGCTCGAAGCGGAAGCCGCCGGATGGACGGTGACGACACCGGTTGCGACGCATTCCGGTCTGGTCCCCGGACTGAAAGGCACGGTCCAGCCCCACAACATGGCGGTCTCCGTGGGGATGCTCGATGCGGCAGGCTTTGCGGTGGACGAGAAGGCCTTGCGCGTGGGCATCGCCGCAACGCGGTTGCCGGGGCGGTTCCAGAAGGTGACCGTCGAGGGCCGAGAGGTGATCTTGGATGGCGCCCACAACCGCGAATCCGCCGAGGTGTTGGCCGCTTCGCTTCGGCGCGAAGCCCCCGCCGAGCGGACGGTCCTCGTGCTGGGCATGGTCAAGGGCCACGATGCGGCGCGCTTCGTGGAGCCTTTGCGAGGGCTGTTCGATGCCGTCGCGCTCGCCCCCATTGATTTCTATCGCGCCTACGACGTGGCCGAGTTGGCCGAGGTCGCCGGTCTCTCCGGAGCGTTTCTGGCCCGTACCGATTGCGAGGCGCTGGCCTGGGCGCTCGATCAAGCCGGGTCGCGCGGACGCGTCGTGGTGACGGGGAGTTTCTACTTGGTGGGCTCGCTCGGTCGGGCGTTGGGACTGGGCGGATAGAGATGCCGTCTCCGTTGGCGGTTGGCGATTAGCAGTTGGCGGTTAGCAGTTGGCAGTTGGCGGTTAGAGGCACATCGTCTCTACAAGTTGAACGGCGAGGCTTCTTGCTGAGCGGCGAGGTGGCTTGGCACTCGAGAATCAGGCCCAACCTCAGGTCAGCTCGATGACGTTCGGCGACCAGCCGAGCCGAGCCAACTGAGCCCGGTAATCCGCCTCGGTGATCTCGGACAGGGGCTTGCCGATCAGCGTCACCAGGACGCCCTCCATCACGTTCGTTGCAAACGTTTCGCCCTCGATGACGGGGGTGGTCGTAATCGCGCGCCGCACGCCCGCCGACCGCAGCCAATCCAGATCGGCCTTGCGCAGCGTCTGGGTGAGCACCGTCTTGCCATCCAGCCGGTCGGGCGCGTAGCGGCGGATGAAGTGCCAGTCGCCGCAAATGAACGTGGCCTCCTGGAAGGCCTTGGCGTGCTTGGGCGTGCGCTGCTCCTGCTTCTCGCCCGTGGGATAGAACCACTTGAACGGCAGGCGCGTGATGATCGGCAGCGTGAGCCGACCGATCCACTCGACCGTTCGGTAACTGCGGATCGGGATGGGCAGCCCGAGCCCAAACAGCAGATCGCCGTAGACGACGTCGGCGCCCTGCGCGACCAAGGCCTGCGCCATGCCGTAGCGGTCCACCGCCGAGACCAGCAGGACCTTCTCGCGCTTGAAGTCCACGATCCCGCGCTCGGCGAGGTCGAGGATGGCTTGCCGTTCGAGCGTGTGCTTGAGCCCCGAACCGTCCACCACCGGCGTCCGCTTGGCTCCGGAGACGAGGCTCAGAATCTGGCGGAAGGCGTACTTGCGCTCGCCCACGACCACGTAGATGTCGCATCCGCCGACGCCCAGGGCGTCCACTTGGCCATCAAGTTCGGTGAACAACGCGGCGAAGCGTTTGAGGTCGCCATCGGTGCCGCGGCGCTCGATCTGGAACGTCTCGCCGAGGATGGCGGTTTGGCTCGTCTTGTCCCGCTTGCTGGTTCCCAGACTGACGGAGACGACGCGCTTCACGTTAGTAGACCGCGGTCATCTCGATCTCGACGTCCACGCCCTTTGGCAACCCGGCCACGGCCACGGTCGAGCGGGCAGGCGGCTCCTTCTCGAACAGGGCGCCATAGATCTCGTTGACGGTGCCGAAGTGATCCATCGAGCTGAGGAAGATGGTGGTCTTGACCACGTTCGCGGGCGTCAGCCCGGCGACCAGGAGCAGCGCCCGCATGTTGGCCACGATCTGGCGCGTCTGCGCGGCCACGTCGCCCGTGACCAGTTCGCCTTGGGGCGTCAGCGTGATCTGGCCGCTGAAGAACACGAATCGGCCTTCGGCACGGATGGCCTGAGAATAGGGGCCGATGGCGGCCGGCGCCTGATCGGTCGAAATCACTTCGCGTCGCATGAACGGATGATACCGGGCACGGCATGCACCTGCTATGCCAAAGCGGCTTGCTCGGTGGCGCGTTCCAGACCGTCGGTGAGCAAGCGCTCCACCACGCCGACCGCTTTCTTTAGCACGTCGTCCACAACGGGCCGCTCATCGGGATGGAACTTGCTGAGCACGTGGTCGAGGACGGCCTCGTCCTTGCCGATGCCGATGCGCAGACGAGGATAGTCCTGCGTGCCGAGGCTGGCGATCAGGCTCTTGTGGCCGTTGTGCCCCCCCGAACCGCCGCTGCCGCGCAGCCGTAAGCGCCCAAGCGCCAGATCCATGTCGTCCGCCACGACGAGGATGCGCTCGGGAGGGATGCCGTAAGAGCGAGCCAGCGGGGCGACCGACTGGCCCGAGAGGTTCATGAACGTCAGCGGTTTGGCAAGCGCCACCGGGACTCCGGCCACCATTCCGACGCCCATGAGCGCTCGGTGCTTCGCCGTCCGAACCTGGATCCGATGGTCGTTGGCGAGCCGCTCGACGAGGTCGAAGCCGACGTTGTGGCGCGTCCCGGCGTACTGGGGGCCGGGGTTGCCCAGGCCCACGATGAGCCATTCGGGCGGGAGCGTCGGCGGCGTGCGCTTGCGGAACACGGCCCTCTGTACCCGATCCGGGGAGGGGTGCGGCGGGATCGGGTTCAATAGGGCGGTCTCCCGGAGAGGTGGCAGAGTGGTCGATTGCGACGGTCTTGAAAACCGTTGTTGGGCAACCAACCGTGGGTTCGAATCCCACCCTCTCCGCCATTGGCCCCCGTACGGTATAGATTCTAGTAGGACGATTCGATCGCACCATGACCCAAGACGACATCCTGAAGCAGATCGTGGACCGGCTCTTGGCGAACTTCGAGGTTCGCAGAGTTGTTCTGTTCGGTTCGCGTGCGCGGGGTGGCGCACGCCCGGACAGCGACTACGACATCCTTGCGGAAGTCGAGAGCGATCTTCCCTTTTGGGAGAGGCACTGTCGAGCCCTGAGGCCCTTTCGGGGCAGGAAGTACGGATTGGACCTCTTGGTGCTCACTCCCGCCGAAGTCCAGGATCAGAGCAGCATCCCGGGCTCAGCCGTCGACTGGGCTTTGGCTGAGGGAAGGCAACTCTATGCCAAGTAACTGGCAGGCTTGGATCGAGAAGGCGCTCGAAGACGAGCGCATCGCCGATCTCGCCGCGAGCGCGGGCCTATGGTCGGGTGCCGGCTACCATCTGCAACAGGCTGCGGAGAAGCGCTTGAAGGCTGTGGTCGCCCGTCGAGGAGGACGCCCCCGAAAGACTCACGACCTCAGCGAGTTAGCGACCGAAATCGGAATCGAACCCAACGAGGAGTTGAACGAAATTCTTGAAAGGCTCACCGCTTTGGCTTGGCGGACGCGATATCCTGGCTGGGACCTGAGCGAGGATGAGTTTAACGATCGCCGAGTCGATCACGCGAAGTTCGTTGCTTGGCTGGACAGCTTGCCGTGAGAGCTATGAGTCGCAACTAGACTTGATCATGGATCGCCACTTCACGATCGTCTTCGAACCCGCTGAGGAAGGCGGCTTCACCGCACTCATCCCGGAGGTGCCCGGTGCCATCTCCGAGGGCGAGACCCATTGAAAAGGCGCGTGAAATGGTCCTCGACGCACTCGACGAGATCATGGCCTAGCAGGAATCGAGGCCTAAGCCCGCGTAACCCGCACCGCCGTCACCTTGTACTCCGGCGCACCGACCACGGTGTCCCGCACGGGGCTCGTCGTCCGGTTGAGGAAGACCTCCGGCGAGTGGAAGGTCGCGAACAGCTGCCCTTCGACGACCCGCGTATCCAACCGAATCGGCAAGCGGGCACGCCCGTGGCTACTGACCACCCAGACCTCTTCTCCATCCGTCAACCCAAGACGCGAGGCGTCGGCAGGGTGCATGTCGAGCGTGTCGCTCGGGCGAAGACGATGGTTGGGCGTGCGGTCGGTCATGGTGCCGGCGTTGAACTGGTACAGCGTGCGGCCCGTGTTCAACAGGAACGGAAACTCGGCGTTCACCCGTTCTGGGGTCGGCGTGTAAACGATGGGCTTGAGCGCCGCGCGAACGCCGATGGGGAACTTCTCCTTGTGCAGCACCTGGGTTCCCGGATGGTCTTCGGTGGGGCACGGCCATTGAAGCCCGCCCTTCTCCAAGCGCTCGTAGCTCATGCCCGCGCCGGCAGTCCAGACTTTGCGGACCTCGTCCCAGATTTCCGCCGCAGAAGCAAACGAGAACCCGGAGGCTCCCATCGCCCGCGCCACGTCTTGCACGATCTCCCAGTCGGGCTTGGAGTCGCCGACCGGCGAGACGGCCTTTCGAACGCGCTGCACGCGGCGCTCGGCGTTCATGAACGTCCCGTCGCGCTCGAACGAGGAGCATGCGGGCAGGAACACGTGTCCGAACGCTTTTGCAGTTTCGTTCAAGAACAAATCTTGAACCACCACTAATTCGATGGACTCCATCGCCTGCCGCGTGTCTGATTCGGCGGCGAGCGTCAGGTAGATGTCGTAACCGACGGCCCACAAAGCTCGCAGACGCCCCTCGCGCGCGGCGTCCATCATGGCCATCAGGTTCATGCCCTTGCGGTCGGTGAGTTCGGTGCTCCACACCTGCTCGAACCGTTCGCGGCCTTCGGCCACCGACACAAAGCCGGTAAGATTGCTGGGCTCGCATCCCATGTGGGCCGAGCCTTGCACGTTGTTCTGGCCGCGCAGCGGGTTGATGCCCGCGCCCCGAATGCCGAGGTTGCCCGTGAGCAACGCCAGGTTGACCAGCGCCATGACGCCCTCGGTGCCTTGCAGGTGCTCGGTCATTCCGAGACCGTGGAAGCACATCGCGGGCTTGGTCGAGGCGTAAAGCCTTGCCGCCGCTCGGATGGTCTCGGCGTCCACGCCGCACACCTCGGCCGCACGTTCGGGGGTCCAGGGTTCGACGGCTTCGCGATAGGCTTCGACCTGTTCCACGCGCGACGCAAGGAAGTCGGCGTCGGCCAAGCCTTCTTCGAGGATGAGGCGGCCCATCGCGTTCAAGAAGGGCACGTTGGTCCCGGGGCGCAGCGCCACGTGAACGTCGGCAAGACCCGCGAATTCGGTCCTACGTGGGTCGGCGACGATCAGGTTCGTTCCTTTCAGCTTGGCTTGCAAGATGCGGACACCGACGATCGGGTGGTTCTCGGTGGGGTTGGAGCCGATCACGAAGATGGTCTTGGCCATCTCAAGGTCGTCGTAGGAGTTGGTCGCGGCACCCGTGCCCAGCGAAGCCTTCATCGCGGCAGCGGTCGGGCCGTGGCAGACTCGGGCGCAGCAGTCCACGTTGTTCGTGCCCAGCACGGCGCGGGCGAACTTCTGGACCATGTAGTTGTCCTCGTTGGGTGCGCGGGCCGAGCCGAGGACGCCGATCGCGTCCGGGCCAGACTCGTCGAGGATCGTCTGGAACTTGCTCGCGACGTAGCCAATGGCCTCGTCCCATGACGCTTCCTGCCACACGCCGTCGCGCCGGATCATCGGGGTGGTCGCGCGGTCTTTCGCATGGACGAACCCGTGCGCGTAGCGGCCCTTGACGCAGAGGTGACCCTTGTTCACCGGCGCGTCCATGGCGGGCTTGACTTGCACGATGCGGTCTTGGCGGACGCCGACTTCCATTTCGCAGCCGACGCCGCAATACGGGCAGGTCGTCCGGGTCCAGGTTTCTGGTTGGCCCTTGTCCAAGCGCTCCTTGTCGGCGAGCGCAGCTGTCGGGCAGGCATCGGAGCAGGCGCCGCAACTCTTGCATGCGCTGAAGTCGAGCGTGGTCATCGAATCGGGCACCAGCCGGTTGGCTTTGCCGCGCCCGACGACGTGCCATACAAACGAGCCCTGAACCTCCGCGCAGATGCGTTCGCACCGGAAGCACTGGATGCACGCTTCAGGGTCGTAGCGGAAGTAGGGGTTCGTATCGTCGCACGGGATCGAGCGATTGGCGAGCGATCCGCCGGCTTCGACGCCGTAGGCTTGGAGCCACTTGTGGAACGGCTTGTCGGGCATCTGCTCGACGAGTTCCGCCGGATAGTCGCGTGCCAGCAGGTTCAGTCCGTCCCGCCGCGCCTTGTCGAGTTCGGGGGAGCGAACGGTCAGGCGCATGCCGTCCGTTGCCTTGAGCGTACAGGACGTCTGCAGCTTGGCCATCCCCTCGACGCGAACCATACAAAGCCGACACGCTCCGATCGCTTCCAAACGTGGGTCGTCGCAGGCGGTGGGGACGTCCAGCCCTGCTTGGCGCAGGGCGTTCAGGGCGGTGGCGCCTTCGGCAACCTCGACTTCGATGCCATCAACGATTACTCGGATCATCGGTCAGCCTTCCGAACCCAGCATACACAGGTTCTTGAGCCCCCTTCGGGCTGGACCCAAACGCTCCAAGGAGATGATTTCTGACCCCGCGAATCAGGTTTGGTGCGCATCCTCTATCTGGACATTGATTCGCTGCGGCCGGACCACTTGGGATGCTACGGCTTCCACCGACGGACCAGTCCCAACCTCGACGCCTTGGCCGCCGAAGGCGTCCGGTTCGAGAACTGTTACGCGACCGATACCCCGTGTTTGCCCAGTCGGACGGCGTTCTTCTTGGGCCAATGCGGCACGGTCACCGGGGTGGTCAACCACGGAGGCGAATTCGCCGATCTTGCCCCGGCCAAGGATCGAGACTTCCGCTCACGGGCGGGCGAAACGAGCCTAGCCAGCCGCCTGCGGGGGAACGGGGTTCGGACCTGCTCGATCAGCCCCTTTCCGAACCGGCACACGGCTTACCAGGTGTGGTACGGCTTCGACGAGACCCATGACACGGGCAAGGGCGGGCTGGAGAACGCGGACGAGATGTTCCCCGTCGCGGAGCGATGGCTGCGCGCGAACGGCCAGGCGGATGGCTGGTTCCTTCACGTCAACTTCTGGGACCCGCACACGCCCTACGACACGCCACGGTCTTTCGGCAACCCGTTCGAGGGCGACCCGATCGAGCCTTGGCTGACCGAGGATCTCCTTGCCCGACAGAACGCTAGTTTCGGGCCGCACAGCGCCACCGAGGTGCCCGGGTTCGACGACCGTTTGGGCGAGCGATGGACGATGGGCGTCGGGGCGATCCGCCACCTGGACGATGCCAAGCGCCACTTCGACGGCTACGACACGGGCATCGCCTACGCCGACCTGTACCTGGGCCGCATGTTCGACCTGTTGCACGAACTCGGCATCTGGGAGGAGACGGCCATCGTCGTCTCGGCGGACCACGGCGAAAGCCACGGCGAACTCAACGTGTGGGGCGACCACCAGACGGCCGATCAGGCATGCAACCGCATCCCGCTGATCGTTCGTTGGCCCGGGAGGACCGAGGCCCTTGCGGGGCGTTCTTTCGGCGGTTTGGTCGCGCACCTGGACATGGCGGAGGCGTTCTCAACCTGGACCTCTGACGGCACGGATGGTGCGTTGGACAACGCGTTGGCTGGCGGCGGAAGGGACCAACTCGTGCTGAGCCACGGGGCGTGGAGCTGCCAACGCTCGGTGCGATGGGGCCAGTGGCTCTTGATCCGCACGTACCACACCGGGCTGAAGGAGTTCCCCGAGATCATGCTGTTCGACATCGCAGCCGACCCGCACGAGACGACCAACATCGCCGCCCAGCAACCAACCGTGGTCGGCGAGGGGCTGATGCGGATGGACGCGTGGCTCGGCGAGCACATGTGGCTCGGCGGGCGCGGCGACCCGCTTTGGGGCGTCATTCAAGAGGGCGGCCCGTTGCACGCGCGCGAGTCCTCGCCCGAGTGGGGGCGCTACTTGGCGCGGTTGCGCGCCACGGGGCGCGGGCACCACGCGGACAACCTCTTGCGCTTTGGCGGACG
>JACFNW010000084.1:0-3719 GCA_019454665.1 Fimbriimonadaceae bacterium
AGGACAAGGTCCTCGTCCTGCGCGTTTTTCACACCAAGCAGGATTGGCCGAGCAGCCTCTGAGAACGCATGGGATGACACGCCTCGGCGTCCGCACCGAAGACACCCGGGCGTTGGCAAGTGGTGAACGGTCGGGGCGAGCCAACCAAGTGGCACCCATACCGACCACCTGCCAACGCACTCGTCGGCCGGTCAGAACGACGCCTTCAGCGACACCCGAAGATCGAGAGTCGCCGAGGTCTTTGTCCGCAGGTCGTCCGCGACTCCGCCCGGCTCGTAGAGGAAGAACGACGTGAAGCCCGAGAGGGGGGTACCCGTGTAGGGGATGCCGCCGGGGAACACGTAGGCGCTCAGCGAGATGCTGCCCCACTCGGGCGAGCCGTATTCGAGACCCAGACGCGCCATGGCCCGCGTGCTCCCATCGGGGTTCACCACCGTTCCGCTGGGCCGCTCGAACAGCAGTTTGCCCTCGTAGAGGAAGCTCCAGCCCTTGGCCTTCAACGGTTGCTTGCCCGCGTAGCCGACGCCGAACACCGATGCCGACCGGCTGCCCGCTTTGATGCGGCTGTACGAACCCGACCACCCCTCGTGATCCACCGCGAACGTGTCCGTCTTCGGGCCGAAATAGAGCGCCGAAGAGCCGTCGGTCTGCTCGAACGTGCCGTCTCCTGAGCGATGGGCGATGTAGGAGACGCCGAACGGCGCTCCGCCGCGGCTTTGGAACTCGTAGCGCATCCCGAACTCGGTGGCCCTCGCGTCGAACGTGCTGCGGTTGCCCGTGGCGGGGTCTTCCTTGCCCTTCGCGTCGAGCGATTGGCTGCCGAACCAAAGCTTGAACTGCTTGACCGGCTGGATGTCGAACTTGAGGTACTTGGACGACAGGCTGCGGCCGCCAAAGCTCGCGCCCAGCCCGCCGAACGTCAGGCCGATGGAGCGATCTTTGCCGTCCGAAGCGAGTTCGACGCGTTCTTGGGCTTGCGCTCCGGCGACGAGAAGGGCCGTAGCGGCCAGAAGTGTGGTCTTGGTTGTCATCATCGCACCGTCAGTTCCAGAGTCGAGGCGTTTTCGATGAACCCTTCCGAGTTGATTTCGCTGATGACGGCCGTACCGCCCGCCACCGTCGCTACCTTCTGGACGATGCCGTTGGCGTGAACGACGCGCAGCTCCACCGTCTTTCCGTTCGCGGAGGGGTGCATGGTGAGGGTGATCGTCGCGCCGAGCGTGGTTTCGCCGTTTCCGGGCACGACGCCGCTGATCTTGAGCGGAATGCTCGACGAACCATCGGCGAACACCTGTCCGCGAATCGCGACCGTGCCCACAGGGCCAAGGGACGCGCCGCGCGGTCCGCCTTGGATCGTCGCGCCGCTCACCGTGAACACGCACGGGCCGACGGGCACGATGAGGTTTTGCAGCAGGGTGCCGTCCACCTTGGAAAGGAACACGCCCGAGCGTCTGCCGTTCACCCGAATCTCGGTGTCATTGGCGAAGGTCGCGCCGATGAAGCCGCTGCCCGCCGGGAAGAAGGCGACGATCTCGCCGGGCGTCACGGTCGTGCCCTCGGGCACTTTGCCGGTTTCGGTGGTTCCGCCGACGTTGACGTTGGCGTCGCCTGGACCTGTGACCGTGGATTCGGAGGTACCGGTGTCTTGATTGGTCTCGCCAGTGATCGGGATCGTCGCACCGGAGATGGTGGATACGGTGTTCTTGCCGCCGCAGCCGAGGGTGAGGATCAGGCTGGTGGCGACTAGGAGTTGGAATGGTTTTGTCATGGATGGGGCTCCAAACAGGGAGGTTCCATAGGAACGTATCGGCAGGAGACTGGAGATTTGCCGGTTGATACAGGGGAAAACGCGAGGATTCACTCGATTCGGAAGCTCGTGGACCCCAAACGGACCACGTCGCCGACCTGAATCGGGGCCGTTCCCACGCGCGCGCCGTTGACGAACGTGCCGTTGGTGCTGCCCAAATCCTCGATGAACCAGCCCGCCGGCCCCCCGGCGATTCGGGCGTGCCGGCGGCTGGCGTTGGGGTCGGGCACCTGCACGTGCGCGCCCTCGCGTCCCAATTCGCACCCAGTGATCGCCAGCGGGAAGCGTCGGCCCTGCATCGCACCGTCCAACGCGACGAGCGTGTTCGGCGTGGGTGGCGCGGCGGGAGCGGGAATCGGGATTGGGACGGGCTGAGCAGCCCGTTGAACGTCGCGTTGGGGCGAAGCGCCGCCCGAGCGCAGCAGGAACTCGATCACGAACGATCCGATTTGAACCACATCGCCGTGGTTGAGCGGGACCTCCGAGTGGCCGATGGATTGCCCGTTGACGACCGTGCCGGTCGGCGAGCCGCCGTCGGCGAGTGAATAGCGCGAGCCGCGCTTGATGACGCAGGCGTGGAAGGGGATCACCGAAGGGTCGCCAAAGAGCGGCACTTGAGCGGTCTCCGAGGAGCCGATGTAGGTGTGGGCCGTATCCACGACCCAGTCCTTGCCCTCGTTCCTGCCGAGACGGAGGCGCAGCCAAGCCTTGCGGCCCATCTGTTCGACCACGGCGGCGCATAGGCCGATCGCCGCACCGGTCACGAGGGAGTAGATGGCTCGGCCGGGTGCGCCGATCTCGATCTCGCCCACGCCGGGCTGTTGGCGCAAAGGCACCATGACCCCCGAGAGCAACTGGCTGACGATATCGAACATCGCACCGCCGATCGCACCGCCGATCAGTCCGCCGATGAACCCCTGATAGGCGCGTCGAGGCGACTTCGAGGGGATACCCAAGACCAGACCGATGAACGCTCCCAACGGTGCGAGAGCCATGACACGGGCCAAGATCGTGGGCAGAGTAAACGCCCCCGCTTGAAGCACGTTGCCGAAGATCGCCACCGCAAGGCGGCCGCCCAGTTGGTAGCCCAAGCTGCCGCCGACCGCACCCAGCAACAAGCCTCCGAAAAGACCCCGCAACAGGTGCGCCCGGCTGCCCTGCATCCGGCCGTACGTCGCGCCGATGGTCGCGCCGATCAGGCCGCCGAGCAGGGGCACGAAGCGTGCGCTCCACTCGACCCACAGCACGTCGGCAAGCGTGCGCGGCGCGGAGGGTTCCATCATCGCCCACGCGGCCAGCCCCGCCAGGCCCCCCGCGAACATGAGGAACAGCGCGAGGGCCACGTTAGGCCTCGAACCTCACGGTGACCTGCCCCAGAACCAGCGTGTCTCCGGGCTTGAGGCGCGTCGGCGTATCGGCCTTGGCACCGTTGACGAACGTCCCGTTGGTGCTGCCGAGGTCTTTGACGATCCAAGCGCCGTTCTCTAGGGCGATCTCCGCGTGCCGCCGCGAGACGCTGCTCTGATCGGCCCACGCGATGGTGCACCCGAAATCCCGGCCGATGGTGTTGCCGTCCGGCGAGAGGGCGAATTCGACCCCGTCCGACCGAACCAGGCGAGGCGTCCCTGTTGGTGCCGCGACCGGCGCGGCGGTTGGGGCCGGGTCGAGCACGATCGGCGCGAGGGTTTCGGGCTTGGAGAAAGAAGGCGCCGGCACCGCCGGGTCGTCCGCGGGTTGGGCGTTCGGCTCCGGGATGCTCACGCCGACTTTTGCCAATTGGTCCTTGACCTGGTCGGGGTTGCGGCGCACGTACTGGAAGATGAAGTAGCCGATCCCGCATGCAACCCCGAGCGTGATGATGGTGACCGCGAGGTTCTTGAGGACGCCGCCGAAGTCATTGCCCGAAGACTCG
>JACFNW010000084.1:3752-7968 GCA_019454665.1 Fimbriimonadaceae bacterium
AGGTGCCGGCTCGCCTTCGTCCTCGTAGGCATCGTTGGTTGTGCCGCCCAGCGTCTCGACATCGTCGTCAATGCTGATCGCGAGCGTCGGAACGGGATCGTCGCGCTTGGCCGTCAGCTCGAACTCTTGCTTGGGCGCTTTCTTGTTCTGGGTCGCCCCGGGAGTCTTGGGGGCGTAAGCGACTTGCACGCCGACTCGCCCGAACGGGATGGCCCAGGCCTCGACGACGCCTTCGTCCTGCGGCGTGAGCAAGACCACTTCTCTACGGTCGCCGGCGGTGATCTCCACGATGGCGGCCGCGACCGGGTTGCCGTCCCGCTTGACGCTCACCCGAACCCGCTCCAAATGGGTGAAGTCGGCATCGGTCAGTTTCCAGGAGCGCTTGAGGTCCTTGACCTGGCGAATGGCGAGGTTGCCCGCGCCGTCCGTGACGTACAGCCGGTCGTCGGGCTTCGCCAGACCAAGTTCGGCTTCGTAGGTCGCGCCGGTGAACTGGATCGGCTCGTCCACCGGTCCGGCCAGCGCTGCGGGTCCGAGCCAAACGTGCCGCGTGCCGTCGCTGCCGAACTGCAGCTCGACGCGCTTCGACTGAGCCATGCCCGAAACGGCAGACCAGGCGGCGCAAACGGCCAAGCAGCAGCGAAACACGGTGAGCCTCACGCGCACCATTGTACGTTAGGACGCTCGCCGGGCCACAATGGGGCGTGAGGCATGGCGAAACGCTCATCGGCGGACACTTCTTCGGTGGACCCTGCGATCAGGCCACGCCGAAGGACGTCGTCCACTCGCCGTGGGATGGTCGGGTGGTCGGCACGGTCGCCGAGGCCTCGCTCCACGATGGGCGGGTGGCGGTTCAGGCCGCGCGCGAAGCGTTCGAGACGTGGCGTTCCAGCCCGCGCCGTACGCGCCAGAAGCTGTTGCGCAACGTGGCGCGGCTGGTGCGCGAGCGTTCGGAGGAGTTCGCCGAACTGCTGAGCGACGAGATCGGCAAGCCGATCCGCTGGGCCTGGGCCGAAGTCGAACGGCTCGCGATCACGTTCGACCTTGCCGCCGACGCCGTGTCATCGTACGGCTTCGGGGCGGTTCCCGTGGACACCGACCCCCGAGGCGTGGGCTGCTCGCTGACCGTCGAGAGGCGGCCGTTGGGTGTGGTGCTGGCCATCGTGCCCTACAACTGGCCGTTCAACCTCGCGGCCCACAAGATCGCTCCCGCTTTGGCCGTCGGCAACACGGTGGTGGTCAAGCCTTCGCGCCGCGCGGCCCTGTCCACCCTGACGCTAGCGCGATGCATCCACGAGGCGGGTTGCCCGCCGGGGGTCGTCAACGCGGTCAACGTCTCGGGTCCCGAAGCGCAGGTGTTGGCCGGGATGGACGAGGTGGCGATGGTGAGCTTCACGGGCTCGCCCGAGGTGGGCTGGGGACTCAAAGACGCCCTGCCGCGCAAGCGGGTCAGCCTGGAGCTTGGTGCGGATTCGGCGGCCGTGGTGTTCGCGGATGCCGACCTCGATGCTGCGATTCCGAAGCTGGTCAACGGGGCGTATGGCTATGCGGGGCAGGTTTGCATCTCGGTCCAGCGCATCCTCGTGCAGCGGGCGGTCTATGCCGACGTTCGGGAGCGCTTGATCGCAGCGACCGAGGCTTGCCCCTATGGCGACCCCGCCGAAGAGTCGGTGGTGTGCGGCCCGATGATCTCCGCCCAGGAGGCCGACCGCGTGATGGAATGGCTCGCCGAAGCGGAAGCTGCCGGGGCGCGGGTGTTGGCTGGCGGCCACCGCATCGGGCCCGTGATCACGCCGACGCTGGTGGAGGACGTGCCCGGAACCGTACGCTTGGGTTGCCGCGAGGTGTTCGGCCCCGTGGTCGCGTTGGCGGTGTTCGACTCGCCCGAGGAAGCCTGGGCGAAGGTCAACGCCTCGGCATACGGCATCCACGCGGGCGTGTTCACTAGGGACCTGCGCACGGTTCGCGAGGCGTTCGACCGGTTGGATGTGGGCGGCGTGGTCGTCAACGACGCGCCGACGCTTCGCTTCGACTCGATGCCCTACGGGGGCGTGAAGCAGAGCGGCTTCGGGCGCGAAGGCGTTCGGTACACCATGGACGAGATGACCGAGCCGAAGGCGTTGCTGACGAGGTGGGATGCCTGATTTCGCGTTGCTCGCCGACCCTCCCAAGGGGCTTGTCGTAAGGGAGACCGAGACGGGATGGAAGATCGTTTGTGCCCTCCAGGGATTCGCCCTGGCGAGATGGCTCATAGCGTGCCTTGCGGTGGCATTTGGTGCGGCGGCCGTCATGGCTGCGAGGATGTCACACGACACGACGAGCCCGGCGCAGTTCGAATCGCCTGATGTGGCGCTCTGGATGGCCCTGGTTTTCGGAGGATCTGCCCTACTCATGGCTGGCATCTGGGTGCGCCTGTTCATCGTCCGGACTTCGCTGATTCTTGAACGAGATGCCCTGGTGATCGAACACTCTCTTGGAAGGTGGCGTCGGACCCGGAGAGTGCCTTGGAACACAGTGCGAGGCGTGCATCAGCGCCGAAGCGACGACCCTGAAGTCAAGACGCCATCCTGGTGCTTGATCATCGAGGCAGAACGAGACATCCGGTTGCTCCCTGCGCAAACGCGGGAGATGAGCGACTGGCTCGGGCCCGTCTTGGCCGATTGGGCGGGTAAGAAGTTCGGGTCCGCCAGCTAGGGACGGCATAGCTCATTGGCCAGCGCTCATCGGTCTGACCCCGCCGCAGCTTGGGAGCGCCAACCTCAAACCGGGGTGCCAAGGTCTGCCCGGGCTCGATCGCCTGTGGATGGGTGACAACGTTGCCGCCCGGCAGGCCGCGCTCTCCCAGACCTCAGACCGCGTCCCTTCGCAAAGGCCGTGCGGCGGGCAAGCGAGCTCCCGCCCTTAGTACAAGAGGTACCGTTGCCGCACTCGCAGAAACGCCTGCAGGTCGTCCGCCCAACCCGCCGAGGCCGCCGCGGATCCACCGGAGAGCGTTGCTTCGACCGCCGCGGGGTTGTGCATCAGGTTCACCAACTTGGTCTCGTCCCATTCCGGGTGGCGCTTGTTGATCTCGTAGGACAGTTCGACGCCCGCACGCACCGAATCGAACGCCTCTCGGTCGGTGACGATGAACGCCACTCCTGGGCAGAGAGCGTTGGCATGCTTGCTCGAAACCGGCGTCATCGCGCGCGAATAGAAACGGATGCCAGGCAGGTTCTTCGCGTTCATCGCCGCCGCGATGCCGACGCCATCCATCCACGGTGCGCCGATCCACTCGAACGGGGTGTCGGTTCCCCGCCCCACCGAGACGTTGGTGGCCTCGACCAGACACATCCCGGGATAGAGCAAGGCCTGTATCGGCGAGCGCATGTTGGGCGAGGGATTGATCCACACCTGGCCGGTTTCTTCGAACCACATCTCGCGCCGCCACCCCTCCATCTTGACCACGGTGAGTTTGCAGCCGATCTTGCGTTCGGTGTTGAACAGGCCCGCCAATTCGCCGACGGTCATGCCGTGCCGCGTGGGAAGCTCGTGATAGGCCGTCAGCCCGCGATGCGCCGGGACCGAGACGGGGCCCTCCACCCGAGTGCCCGTGATGGGGTTGGGCCGGTCGAGCACGATCACCTCGATGCCGTGCTTGGCCGCCTCTTCCATGGCGTAGCCCATCGTCCCGATATACGTATAGAATCGCGCGCCCACGTCTTGGATGTCGAACACCAACGCTTCGACGCCTTTGAGTTGTTCGGCGGTGGGGCGGTAGCGTTGCGCGCCCGAGCCGGGATTGTAAAGGGAGAACACGGGCAGGCCGGTCTTCTCGTCCTTGCCGTCCGCGATGCGCTCGTCTTTGTCGCCTCGGATGCCGTGTTCCGGAGCAAACAGCGCCACCAGGTTCACCGATGGGGCCTCGGCCAGGATGTCCACCGTCGAGCGACCGGCCAGGTCGCGGCCCGTGTGGTTGGTGATCAGGCCGACGCGTTTGCCCTGCAAGGGCTTGAAGTCGTCGCGAATCAAGACGTCTATTCCGTTGAGCACTGGCGCGGCAAGGGCTCCTGCAACCACGATGTCGAGCAGCATGCCTCCATTCTGCCCGATCCACCGACTCGGTATCCTCGGTCGAGTGGACGCGTTGCGCCAAAGCGTGTTGGTTTTCGTCGGTGCCGGGATCGGCGCAAACGGCCGCTACTGGGCGGGTGTCGCGATGGCGACGCGGTTCGGC